>JAFZET010000117.1 GCA_017560565.1 Clostridia bacterium
CAGTGCCGCCGTCCGCTTAAGTTTCATAAGTCCTCCTGTATATGGATGGAAAAATCCAATTCTATCACAGTCTGAAACTATTATACATGAGCCGCTCTTTTCCGTCAAGGTATTTTTCATGAACGTTTGGTAAATGGAGAAAGCGAAAACTGCGTTTCTGCTGTTTTTTATTTCTTTCCTCTTTCCATTGCCGGGGATTTGTGGTATACTATACACATTGCAGAACGCTTACATTCCATCCCAAAAGGAGTTTCTTCCGTGAACGTATATAAAAAGCTCCTGTCCGATACCCTGCTCATTGCCCTGAGCACTTTCGGTTCCAAGCTGCTTGTTTTCCTTCTGACGCCATTCTACACCGCCGTACTGTCTACCGAGGAATACGGAATCATGGACAACGTGGTGCAGCTTTCCAACCTGCTGATCCCCATTGCTTCTGTCGGCATCGCCAATGCAGTGATCCGGTTCGGGCTGGATGGGGTCACGGATAAAAAAGCCGTCTATACCTTCGGCATCGTGATCACGGCACTGGGTTCCGCCCTGCTGCTTGCCTTCTATCCCCTGCTGGATCTGATCCCCTACACCAACGGTTACACCCTGCTGGTGTGCTTCTACGTCATCGCCTCCAACTTCCACGCCGCCTGCGCCCAGTTCTCCCGTTCCTGCGGGAATGTACGTCGGTATGCGGAAGGGGGGATCCTATGCACCGCCACCGCTATCGGGCTGAACATCCTGTTCCTGGCGGTCTTCCACTGGGGCGTGGCAGGCTACGTGCTCTCCAGTATACTGGCAGACGTGATCTGCTCCTTCTTCTATATCTTCATGGACAAGCAGTGGAACGCTTTCTCCTTTGCCTCCATTGCAGGGAAGGAGCGTCTGGTCACCAACCGGGATATGCTCCGGTATGCCATTCCCCTGATCCCCACTACAATATGCAGCTGGATCATCAATATGTCCGACCGGTTCATCATCACCGGTATGCTGGGGGAAAGTGCCAACGGGATCTATTCCGTAGCCAACAAGATGCCCACCATGCTGATCGTGGTGTCCAACATCTTCACCTATGCATGGCAGATCACTGCTTTCGCCAACCAGCCGAAGGAAGAAAGGGAACGGCTCTTCTCCAATGTGGCAAGAGTGTATCAGGCCATCACTTTTGTGGGTGCCGCCTGCCTGATCGTGACCGCCAAGATCTCCCAGAGCCTGCTGGCAGGGCCGGACTACTATGCAGGGTGGCAGTATGTGCCGCTGCTGTCTCTGGCCACCGCTTTCTGCTGCCTGTCCAACTTCCTGACTTCCGTTTACATGGTAGACAAGCGGAGTGTGGCAACCTTTGTGACTATCCTCATCGGTGCGGTACTGAATCTGACGGGCAATATTCTGCTGATCCCGGTAATGGGACCCATGGGAGCCGCTCTCTCCACGGCTGTTTCCTACTTTGTGATGTTTCTTGCCCGGGCATTCCACAGCCGCTCCTCCGTGGCTATCTCCTGGGATCTGCCCCGGTTTATCCTGAGTGCGGTATTGGTCACCTCTCTCACTGCCGTAATGATTCTGGAAATCCCCGGCTGGCTGTGGATCGCCATCGGTCTGACTGCAGTGATTCTGGTGCTGAATCTGAAGAATTTGGTGATCGCACTGTTGTCCCTCCTGCGGAAAAAGAGAATTCACGAATAACACGAATCAATACAAGAAAAAATACGCTGTATGGTTTTGCCCGTGCAGCGTACTTTTTGTTTCCGGGAGCAGGTATGTTTTGAGTAAACAATGATTAACCAAACCGCTGTTGGTTGAATAAACGGTATCAACCGTAGGGCGGTTTTGTAAAACGAGTTAATCATCGGTTGCTTAAGCCGTGTGGGACATAATTTTTCACAATATGTTTACAAAGTTTTTTCTTTCCATTTCAAACATTCCGGATTCTCTCTTGACAAAACGCCGGAAAAAGTGTACAATAAAATGATACTTTCTGCAATTCTGCAGCATCCATCGGAGGAAGACACGTGAGCCATAACATCGCCGGAGCAGGTGATTTTGTCCGGGCACTGGAAA
>JAFZET010000118.1 GCA_017560565.1 Clostridia bacterium
TACCTTAGCTTTATTGTTACGGTGCAGATACTCGAATTTTGTGGCGATCTTATGGTAATCTTCCGTAAAACGGAAGGAAGCATGAGCGTTGGAGATCAGTAATGGCGCTTTCTTTCCGGTCAGACGGTCTTTGAAAGAAAGATGAGAATGCTCATGACGTACAACACCAAACAGCTTGGCGTCCACATCCTTACGGAAGATGTGCTCATCTTTTACCGTATCCCGCATAATGGAAAGATAAATAATAAGACAAGCAGTTACCAAAGCACAGCCAAGTACCGCCAAGTTACGATTCTCTAAAGAAATGTGATTGGAAGGAGCAAGGGGCAGATTGGGAGAGCGCATAATCTCAATTACGGAATCGGCAAATACAGATTCGGAGATGCTGGGGTAAATCTCCAGAATGGCACAAAGCTCACTGTAGGACATTTCCGGCGAAGAAGAGGTAACACTCACCGTGAAAATATTGGTATTGGGCAGTACAGAAGCGGAAACGGAACCGATGAAACGGTCATTTCCCAGATGATCTGCGGCATAAGCCTTCATTGTAGGCTGAACGAAGACTTCTGTAAAGATCTTAGCCATTTCAGAAGAGGAACTGAGATTCGTATATGAATACGTAGCAGAGTTTTTCAGATTGACAAGTAGGGTAGATGTACTTGTGTACATGGGAGTATACATACTGCCGTTCCAGATGGAAACCGACATAAATCCAATCAGTGCTGCCAGCAGGATGACCCAAAGGTTTTTGATAAGATCCCGCAGTATACTGACAGGCTCAATATGAATACTTCTGATATTCGGAGACTGATTCATAAAAATACCACCAAATTATAGAATTATTGCTTAAGCTGCGAATGTATCATTCTTCCACGATAACGGTAAGGATTGCATGTTCCCGTCTGCCGGAGGAATCTGTGACGCGGTAATGTACTTCATAAATGCCGGCTTCACGGGTGTTCAGATTGGTATCCAGCTGAACATACTCGGAGATATCATTTTCGGCAGAATCAAGTGCGGAGATCAGATTGGCCTGTGGATCCAAATAGTCACCGACCTTCAGATACAGCATATAATGTTCCAGCTCAATTACAGGTGCGGAAAGATGCATCTCCTCAACATACACGGGAAGCTGAATGAGAATCATATCCCCTTTACTGTTGGTAACTTTAGCGGAAATGTAATTTACACCGGCCACATTGGAAGTATATTCGTTTGCGGTAATGATTACCTTATCGCTGATATTTCCGTCAATGGAGTCTACAGCCCCCAGAAGGCCGCGTATATTGATATTCTGTGAGATACCGAATACCAGGGAACCGGAAAGGGTGAAACGCGGTGCCGTGTAGTCTGTATAAACGATTTTACGGGAAGCGGAAACCGCATGATTGTCTTCATCGCAGACAGCATATACCACAACGGATTCGCCGGGAGTGGTAAAGCGGGAAATTGACTCAACGATGACTTTGTGGGAAATATCCCCGTCTTTTTCATCATAAGCCGTGACACCTTCCAGCAGATCAGCATCGGTGGCACTGATAGAAACATGCAGCACGTCATTATCGATGGTGATAACAGGATAAGATTTGTCCGCACCGCGCTGCTGAATCTGAAAGAAAATAAACAGACACAGAACGATAACGAACAGGAAAGCAACCGCGATACGAAGGATCCTCATTTTCGAAAACTCCTGAAAAAACAAATATAGAAAAGGAATCAGATCAAGTATTGTAAGAATGAACTGTTTGATTGCGCAGAACGGCAAGAGGATTGGCAGAGAACAGATAATCTGCATAAGCATGGGAGTAGTGAAGACTCACATATTCATGTACATCCTGCATAGGCGGTGTACGGCGATAGGGACTGTGTGCATCGCTGGCAACAAAATCAGCCAGCCGTTCTTCCAGCATGAAGTCGGCAATACGTTGAACATCATAACCGAATGCCCCTTTGATACTGCCTTTATTAATCTGGAGAAAAGCACCGTATTCCTTCAACTGATACAGAACACCGTAATCCTCCCAGACAAACTCATATCGCTCCGGATGTGCCACAATCGGTGTGAAACCGGCTGCACGAAGGGCATCAAGGGCAGGGAAAACCACACGTGTATCTTCATACGGATCAAATTCTACAAGCGTATATGGCGTCTGATTGAGCGTAAAATGCTCCCCTTTTTCCAGTGCGCTGACAGTACTGCGGAACTGCTGGTCAAGAAAAATTTCCTGTCCCAATGCTAACTTGAGCCGAAGCTTTCTTTCGGCAATTCCGGCAGACACCATACGAAAGACAGAAAGAATATCTTCCTTATTGTACAGGTGATTTGGCAGACAATGGGGGGTACATACAATAACGCCAGTGTGGTGGGAAACAGCGATTTCAGCCATGCGGAAGGTTTCATCCGCAGAGAAAGCGCCGTCATCCAGACCGGGGAGAATATGGCAGTGAATATCGTAATACAACATAACCCGTCATACACCCGCAGTCTCTGCAGTGGGAAGGACAGCCGATTCTGCACGATGAAAAGTAGGAACGATTTCCATAAGCAGCTTTTCCACGGCTTCGGAAGTTACAGCAGGATCATCTACCAGCGCACGAAGTTCGGCGAGCTGTTTTTCAAAAACTTCCAGATCCAGCGGAATATTCTTTCCGATAAAAATCTTCTTGTTGGGCGTTTTATTCAGACCTTCTTCGCTCATAAGCAGCTCTTCGTAAAGCTTTTCGCCGGGACGAAGACCTGTGTAACGGATATTGATATCCTTACCAAGAGTAAGTCCTGCAAGACGGATCATATTTTTAGCCAGATCATCAATTTTTACAGCTTTGCCCATATCCAGTACAAAGGTTTCGCCACCGCCAGCCATGGCACCTGCCGTAAGAACCAGCTGACTGGCTTCGGAAATGGTCATGAAATATCGGATAATATCAGGATGGGTTACTGTAACATCCTGTCTGTTTTCAATCTGCTTTTTGAACAGAGGAATTACGGAACCGTTGGAACCCAGTACATTACCGAAACGAACAGCAGTAAAGCGTGTATCGGGAGAA
>JAFZET010000015.1 GCA_017560565.1 Clostridia bacterium
ATGGCACACAGCAGATTGTTGGCCGCAGTGATGGCGTGGAAATCACCGGTGAAATGCAGGTTGATATCCTCCATAGGCAGTACCTGCGCATATCCGCCGCCGGCAGCACCGCCCTTGACACCGAATACAGGTCCCAGAGAGGGTTCACGCAGAGCAATGATGCTGTTCTTGCCGATCTTGTGCATAGCCATACCAAGACCAACAGTGGTAGTTGTTTTGCCTTCACCTGCGGGAGTGGGGTTGATAGCGGTAACCAGGATCAGCTTGCCGTCTTTCTTATCAGCCAATCTTTTGGCAACGCCATCGTTTACCTTTGCTTTATATTTACCGTACATTTCCAGTTCATCTGCGGTAATACCGAGACTCTCTGCGATGGCAGAAATAGGCTTAAGGTTCGCCTGCTGCGCAATTTCGATGTCTGTAAGCATAATGTATCCTCGCTAATCTGCCGATAAAAACACGGCTGTATGTATAGTGTACAGTCGATCCTCTGACAGGAATTGCCATTGGAAAGGCTGCCAAGGTGTTTTAATTATATCACAGATCCCGGTGGATTTCAAATGGTATTTGATACACAATCTACACAAAATTTCAGTTGTTTCATGTACATATCCTCTATATAGTACCACTTGTGTGAAATTTGCGGATTTTTGTGTTATATCTTGTGTATTGCTCTTGGTGTTTTATGAGAATTATTTTTTGAACAATTTTGTAAAAACCTCTTTACAAAACCATTGGTTTGTGCTATAATATTAAGGCTGACAGAAACCGTCCTTAGCTCAGCCCGGATAGAGTACCGGATTCCGATTCCGATGGTCGTGGGTTCAAATCCCTCAGGGCGGGTCAAGAAACAAGCTCCCTTCATCATGTTGGGAGTTTTTTTCATATCTGTTTTTGAAGCAATCCATAACGAGGTGAACAAAATGATTCTATCCGATAAAACCATTTTCAGAATGCTGGATTCCGGAGAGCTCTGTATCTCTCCCCTGGATCCGGAACAGGTACAGCCCGCCAGTGTGGATATCCGGCTCGGCAATACTTTCAGCATTGTAGAGGATTCATCTGCAGGCATCATTTCCATGGAAAAGGAGATTCGATACAAAACCATGGTTACAGACACCTACATTCTGCTGCCGGGGCAGTTTGTGCTGGCTACAACTATGGAATATTTTTCCCTGCCTAGCAATCTGACGGCTTTTGTGGAAGGGAGAAGCTCTCTTGGCAGAATGGGGTTGTTTATTCAGAATGCCGGCTGGGTCGATCCGGGTTTCTGCGGCGAGATCACGCTGGAGCTGTACAACGCAAACCGCTGTGCCATTGAGCTGAAAGCAGGACGGCGTGTGGGACAGCTTGTATTTGCGAAAATGGATGCCCCTGCTCTGCATCCCTACAACGGTAAATATCAGGGGCAGAAAGGTGCCACAGGCTCAAGAGTTCACATGGATACAGAAATTCAATAAAAAATCCCATCGGCAACCGCATTCATAGGCAGCGGAAGTCGATGGGATTTTTTATATGCGGGTCAGAAGTTCATCTGCGGTACGGAAGCCGCCTTCTTTCAGCCAGTCATACATAGCGTGTACCCGGCTGCCGGCATAGTCTTCCCTTCTGTGGCCGTCAAATCCGACACTGAGGTATACACCGGTATTTCGGATGATATCCTGTTTCTTTTTATCTTCCAAAAATGCTTTCACATATCCGTGTTCACGGTAATGATGGATGCTGTCGTAACTGACGTTCATTTCCCAGAAGATCCGGCGGTGTGCCATTTCAGAGAAGAACGATTCATAGTCATATCCATACCTATCACAGTATGCAAACATATCGGTATGGGCGATACCGCATAGGATGCCCAGGCGATCGCAGAAGCCGAAAAGATCTTTCCCGACAATACTTTCCGGGTTTGTGAGATTTTCGATCAGGCAGAAATCATAACCGGCGATTTCGGCAGTATCGGTAATATCAAAATGGGTTGGAAGGGTTGCAATTTCAATACCCACGGCAATCTGCAGTTTTTCCTTATTGTCTTCTGCCAGTTTCCGCATCACCTGAAGGTACTCCCGTTTCCGGTTTCCGATGCCGTAATTGTGATCGCTGACCCCCAACAGACGGATACTGTTTTCAACGGCTGTATTCACAAGAAGCTGGGGCTCATCCCGTCCGCAGCTGCTGTAGAATGTATGGGCGTGAATATCGAAAACATTTCGCTTTTCTTCCCGTTTCAGGAGTTCAACGGTACACCGGTACGGCATGGGATCTTCGGCTGTTGGGCGGATTTCCAGAATGACAGGGGCATGGTTCAGCCTTCCCTGGTTCCAGCGGCGGAAGAATGATGCAAAACAGATCATCGGACCATAAAAATTCGGAATGGGATTATGATTGTGCAGACCGGTACGATCCTGATTCACCTGATGGAGATGATACCCCACTGTTTCTGCTCCGACCTCTTCGTACCATGGACCAAGAGTATAAGTTTCCACCAGCGGCATATTGTTCCGGGCATGACCCACATCCAGGTGCATACCGATGGTATGGCTGCTTTTTTCTCTGAGCAGACGGATAAAACGCATACATTCTTCCGGAATATAACCATACCGTCGGTTTTCCGCAGTTTCCCCTTTTTCTGTATGCATATTTTCCATACCGATCACACAGGATGCCGGAAGCTTTTCAATCTGCTCTGCTGCAAAAGATGCCACAGTATCCAGTATATCCGGACTATCTTCCAGAATCTCCAGTCGGATCCGGGGAACATGAACAGTCATTCTGTCCGCCGCCAGATCTTTGGCCCAGTCAATGTAAGCTGCCCAGTCTGCAGCAGATGCAGGCCTTCCCTCACCGTCAGACAACTCAGGCGCATGAACGGACAGACAGATTCCGCCGTTTTTCCGCCACTCACCGATCCATGTTTTCAATGCCTCCTGATCCATGGTCATGGCAGACGCACGGAGTTCAATGCATCCGATACCGTTTTCTGCGGCATAGGGGCTATCGGTTTCGGGATGGTAACAGGATATACCGATGTATTTCTGGAATCCGGTGGGTACAGGACAGTAATAATAGGATTTTTCAAGTGTCTTTGTTTCGGTATCGTAGTAGAAAATACAGGGATGATCCCCTGCCACCTTGTCCGGATCCGCAGCGGTCAGCATATGGACATTTCCATCATCCATTGCATAATGCAGATGACCGTAAAATACCGGTGTATCCGGATGGGCTTCCTGCCATGCTGTCAGCCTTTCCCGGTGGGGGGACGGCAGAGAGCGAAACGGATGATGCAGAGCTACGATGCAATGATCGTCTGCATTCTCCAGAGCGGCATAATCTTCTTCCGTGAGACGGCATTCTCCGTCATGGAGAGCGAGTACCGTCCAGCCGTTTCCGATTTCGTTTATCGAAGGAGAAGCCAGCTTGCGGAAATACTCTTTGGTTTCGGGATTCCGGTATTCGGAATTCCCCGTACAGATAACCACCGGAATGGAAAGTGCCTCCACTGCCTCCAAAAACACTTCCGCAGGTTCTATGTCTCCGTGTACGGTAAAATCCCCAGGTACTACGAGTGCTTCCGCCTGCTTTTTCCGCAGGTCATCCATAGCCCAGCGCAGAACATCATATTGTATCGCATCCTTATGATACGGGAGATGCAGATCGCATAATAAACAAATTTTCATAAGTTCCTCACCATCGGATGTTTTATTTGATCCGTTTCATTGTATCACTTACACTGTAATTTGTCAATATCACGAAAACGTAAAAACACCGCATCATTTCTGATACGGTG
>JAFZET010000119.1 GCA_017560565.1 Clostridia bacterium
GAGCTTATTTTTCGTACCGTTTATTACCTTGCCGGATGTACCCGCACCATGAAACGGCTGTGGATTTCCTCTATGGAAGAAGACGCAATCCGGAAAGGCTTTGACGATCTTCGTCCCGGCAGTGAGTATGACGGCCTGTATCAGTCTGCGCTCTGCCGTGCCAAGGCGGACTGGCTGGTGGGTGTCAACGGAACCCGTCTGTTCTCGATTCTGTACCACCGGAAACTGAATGTGGGCCGGGTGGTTTCGCCTACCCTTGCACTGATCGTACAGCGGGAGAGTGAAATCGCCGCTTTCAAGCCGGAGACATATTATACTGTACATCTGGAATGTAACCATGCGGATCTTGTTTCGGAGAAGTATGGTGATATGAGAGAAGCAGAACAGTTGAAACACCAGTGTGAGAATCAGTCTGTTACTGTCAAATCCGTAGATTCCACTGAGAAAACCGAAAATCCCCCGCTGCTCTATGACCTGACCACCTTACAGCGGGATGCCAACCGCCTGCTCGGATACACCGCACAGCAGACTCTGGACTATGTACAGGCACTGTACGAAAAGAAACTTTGCACCTATCCCCGTACAGATAGCCGGTATCTGACGGAAGACATGACCGGCACTCTGCCTGCGCTTACGGAGATTTCTGCAAATATCATGATTGCTGAGAAACCCAACACAATCTATACGGACAAAATCTGCAACAGCAGCAAAGTCACCGACCACCATGCTATTGTTCCCACCGTATCTGCCGGAACCGCTGATGTGTCTGTTCTGCCCAAGGGAGAACGGGAGATCCTGACCATGATCGCCAGACAGCTTCTCTGTGCGGTCAGCGAACCATTCCGGTACCGGGAAACCGTTGTTACCTTCACTTGCGGTGAACATGAATTTACCGCCAAGGGTAAGACGATCCTGCAGAACGGTTGGAAAGCATGGTTGCCGGAGGATCCCGCCGAAACGATCCTGCCGGAATTTCGGGAAGGAGATGTGATTCCTGTTGACGATATGTCTGTCAAAGAAGGTAAGACCACATCGCCCAAGCGGTTCACAGAAGATACCCTCCTTGCGTCCATGGAAAACGCCGGGAAGGAAGCCATGCCCGATGAAGCGGAGAGAAAAGGCATTGGTACCTCCGCCACCCGTGCTGCCATTCTGGAAAAGCTGATCACAGGCGGTTTTGTGGAACGGAAAAAGTACAACAAAGCTACAAGGCTTGTGCCTACGCACACCGGTATCTCCCTGATCACCGTCCTCCCCGAACAGCTCCAGTCTCCGCTTCTGACTGCTGACTGGGAATATCGCCTGCAGCAGATCCGGCAGGGAGACGCCAGTGCTGATGACTTTATTGCTGACATTACCGATATGATGACTGATCTGACGAAAACCTATCAGGTAATCAAGGGTGCGGAAGTCCTCTTCCCCTCCGGCAGAGAAGTGGTGGGCAAGTGTCCCCGGTGCGGCGGTGAGGTCACGGAATCCAAGAAAGGTTTCTTCTGTGAGAACACGGAATGCCGGTTCGGTCTGTGGCGGGACAACAAGTATTTTGCTGCCAAGCATATGACCCTGACCCGTGAGCACGTGGAAAAGCTGCTTGCGGACGGACAGATGTATATGACAGGGCTGTACTCCCAGAAAACCGGCAAGGATTATGATGCATGGGTGATCCTGGACGATAACGGCGAATTTGTCCGCTTCCGGATTGAATTTGACAGGGACATGAAACGATGAAACTGTCGAAGTATGAGGAAGAAACTGTGGTATTGTACAACGGAGCAGAACAGACCGCCAGCGTGTACACCCATGATCCAAAGCTGAAGGAGAAGCTGAAACGGTTGTCGGAGAAACATCCGGAGAGGATCATATACATCACGGACAACGAAAACGGCGGTGTGACCTATGTGGTGCCGAAGAAATGTGTCCAGATCCGGGAACCCGTCAGCGAAGAACAGCGGAAAGCAGCAAGCGAACGTGCAAAGACAGCAGGATACCACCCGCCGAAGCGTGGGAAGGTAGACGAGAGTTGAATATACAAAATGCGTCTCTGCATGGGTTTGTTATGCCTGTGCCGGGACGCATTTTTTTGTTTTTCACCCAATTTCAATCATCAGGAGGTCTGGCATATGCCGAAAAACAAAAA
Source organism: Clostridia bacterium (assembly GCA_017560565.1). Lineage (GTDB taxonomy): Bacteria > Bacillota > Clostridia > Oscillospirales > CAG-272 > UMGS1696. The sequence continues at coordinate 2,138 of JAFZET010000119.1, forward strand.
TGAAACAGAAGAAACAAGAGAAGTCAGCCGTATGGAACCTGTCCCTGATTCCACCATCCATCCGAAAGCCCTGCAGTATTACGGCTTTACCGATGCCGATATGCTGCCGACCACAAAGAACCGTGCCCTGGAACTGCTGGACAGAGACTTGACCGTATACATGATATACCCGCTGAACACGGAAAAGATTGCCCTGAATGCGGAAGATCTTCTGCATCATGACGGATTGTTCGGTGTGACCAAAACCGAATGGGAAGCTGTGAAAAACGATATTCCCCCGTATGATATTGAAAAAGTATTCCGGGATAACCCAAAGGATGCTTATGCTATTTATCAGCTTACCGAAAAATCCGGTACCGTCCCCCTGTTGTTCATGGGCATGGACTGGCTGGAACAGAAAGGGGTACCGGTAGAAAAGTCCAACTATACCGCACTGTATACCGGAGAACTGCTAAAATCCGAAACTTCCATGGGCATACTGGAACAGATTTATGTGAATTTCAATCTCCACCGCCCCGCAGACTTCACCGGACACAGCCTGTCTGTCAGTGACATTGTTGCTCTGAAACAGAATGGCGTGGTATCCTATCACTATTGCGACAGCATCGGTTTCAAGGAACTACCGGATTTCGGAAAGGAAAGTCCTCTGAAAAATGCGGAGATGCTGTTGGAGGACGATTACTCCATGATCGACGGACGGATCAACAACGGAAAGTCAGCACTGGCAGAGGAAAAGAAACCGTCCATTATGGAAAAACTGAAAGCTATGCCGGAGCGTCCGAAACCGCAGAAAAAGCCGAAATCACACAAAGAAATGGAGCTGTGACCATGGAATTTACCCGTGACGAAATCAATCTCATGTGCATATACGGAAGTGACAGCCGGGAGGAACTGATCCGTACCCTGTCAGAAATGCAGGAGTGCCTGACACCGGAGGAAACTGAACTGCGGGAACTGACGGATTCCACCATATCCAAGCTGCAGATTCTGTCAGACGAAGCATTCGCCGAACTGGATCTGTTCCCTGATTTCACAGAACAGGAGGATATGGATGCCGGAGAATAAACTGCAATACTATGCTGAACTGGCAGAACAGACTGCCCGACAGCTCACCGACAGTCTGGAAAACTGGACAACGTTCCTCGACACCGCCGCCCGGTTATACAAATACCCTTACCATGAACAGCTCATGATCTACGCCCAACGTCCCGATGCCACCGCCTGTGCGGACTACGATACATGGAACAAAACCATGCGCCGGTATATCCGCCGTGGCACCAAAGGGATCGCGCTGATTGACAATGATTCCGATGTGCCGAAGCTGAAATATGTCTATGATCTTGCCGACACCGGAACCCGGCAGAACTCCCGTCCGGTGAACCTGTGGCAGATGGAACAGGAACACTTGGATTCGGTGTTCCATGCGCTCGATCAGAATTACGGTGTGACAGACGTATCTCTCACCGAAATATTTGAAGAAATCGCAGTCAATCTTGCCGAAGAATTCTGGGACAACCACAGCCGTGACATCATCGGCATCGTTGAAAATTCTTTTCTGGACGAGTATACTGATGATACCATCGGAGTACGGTTCCGGGAAGCGGTTGCGGTCAGCAGCACCTACACCATCATGGCACGGTGCGGTATGGAATCTTCCTTAACCCATGAAGATTTCCTGCCGGTGTTTGAATTCAACACTCCCGACACCATCGCCGCCCTCGGTACCGCCGTCAGCCAGATCAGCGAACAAGTCCTCCGGGACATTGAAATTACGATCAAAATTTATGAAAAAGAAAGGATACAGCGAGATGAAGAACGAACTGACTTACACCAGAGTGGGGGATTACGCCTACCCGAACCTGACCCTGCAGAACCCCCAGCCAAAGTCCCTGGGCAAGTACGGGAGGATGCGCCGGGAATATCTGAAGAATCACCGTCCGATCCTGTACAACCGGCTGATTCTGTCGGAGAATCTGCACTCCCACCTGACGGAGATCGACTTGACAGCGAACCGGAGAATGGAACAGATGATGGACGAGCTGCAGAAAGCGAACGGCGTGACGGAACAGATGAAAGTGTCGAACCCGATGCTGTGGGTACAGACCATGAACAATCTGAAATCACAGGCGGAAGAAGCGATTCTGACGGAGCTGATCTACAGCTAACCCTGTCGGAACCCTTCGGCAGAGGGAACCAACTCAGCTTATTTGACCTGATCCCCACCGAAGCGGAACAAATTGAATCCATCGACAAAGCGGAGAGCGTACCACACACGCCCTTCGCTTTTTCTTTTTCGCAGGAGGAAATCGACACGGTTCTGCGGTTCGGCAGCAACACGGACGACCATCGGAAGCGCATTGTTTCAGAGTTTATGAAGCAGAAATCCCTCGATGAAAATGCGGAATTCATGCGTGGAATCTTCCACGGAGGGAACGGCTTTATCGTGGACAACCGAGACATCTGTGCATGGTATGCCGATGATGGGATCCACATGGCACAGGGACGGACTGCGAGATATACAACCTTTGCCAAAGTACTGGAGTGGGAGGAAGCGGCAGAACGGGTGAGGCAGATGCTGGATTCTGGAACCTATGCAACCAATGTGGAACTGGCGGAGGCGGTATCGTATACCCAGCAGCTTCTTGCCAGAGATATATGGAACCTGCACTCCTATTTTTCGGAGGAAGCGCACGGTAAATATTACAGTACTGTCATGTTTGACGGAACCTACCCGGATTCTGTGGACAGAATCACGGAGATGCTTGCTGATCCATTCATGCGGGATGTGATTGCAGAGGAAACCGCAAGACTGGCGGGAGACTATGCCCAGAACCGTGACCTGCTCCGGTTCCATCATACCAGACCGGATCAACTGGCTGGGCAAATTCGGGAATTGGGGGATATGACACATGAATATGCCACTGATATGGCAGATCTTCCGGCAGTGCGGCAGTTTATCACGGAAGATGAAATAGCGGCGTCTTTTGCATCGCATGGCAGCGGGGTACATAATAGCAAGTACCGCATATACGATTATCTCACAGGTAACTACACGGACAAGGAAAAAATCGACTTTCTGAAAAACGAATACGGTACAGGCGGGCATTCTCATGCCTTATCCGGTTCCACAGGAAGCTGGGAGGATCATGACAGCAAGGGGATCCGGCTGAAAAAGTCCGGCTGTGCCGATGTGGAAATGTCCTGGACAAATGTACTGAAGCGGCTGAACGATCTGATCCGTAAAGACAAGTATCTGACACAGAATGAGAAAGATGCCATCAAAGCACACTATGACGCAGAAAAAGTATATTCCCCCGTCAAAGCGGAGCATCCGGATGATATTGTTCTATACCAGTTTGGCAGTGCATTTGAGATGTACGGGGAAGACGCAAAAAAGGCCGGTGATCTTCTGAACCGGTATGTGTTCGAGCGTGATCTGCCCGGTATCGGTATGGTGGATATGTGCAATATTGATGTCAACCGACTTACGGAGTCTGTAGAAAAACTGCGGGAACAGTACAGTGTGACGGTAATATCACTGGATAACAGCGAGTGGCGAACAGAGAATTTCCCGAAGTCTGAGGTAAAAATCGAACAGGAAGCAGCGTCTGACCGCACCTTTGCAGAAGAACACCTGATACCGGAGGAAACAATGTTCACCATCGGTAATAAGCCGTATATGGTTGACCGGGTGGATTTGGATTCCCTGACCGTCCATTATCAGTATATTGGTGTGATTGTACCGGAAGGTGAGGAAATCTTTCACTCTGTTCCGGTATCTGTTATTCGTGCATATATAGAAGCCGAAGAACAGACACAAAATGCTGTGTCCGATGTGATGGCACCGGATGAACCAGTAATAGATACCGTAGCAGTCTACCCCGCCGAAGAAAACCATCTTCCCTATGATGTAGTCATCCAGACCATCGGCACGGACGAACCCAAGGAAATCCCACCCGAAAACTTCCGGATCACGGATGATGATCTCGGCGCAGGCGGTGCCAAAACAAAGTTCCGCATGAATATGGATGCCATAAATACCCTCAAACAGATCGAATCCGAAAACCGTCACGCCACACCGGAGGAACAGGAAGTATTATCAAAGTACGTCGGCTGGGGCGGTCTTGCGGATGCTTTTGATGATACCAAAGAAAACTGGAAATCGGAATACGCTGAACTGTCTGCCGCACTGACATCGGAAGAATACACCGCCGCCCGTTCTTCTACGCTGAACGCCCACTATACCTCTCCCACAGTCATCAAAGCCATCTATGAAGCTGTTGGGAACATGGGATTCCAGACGGGCAACATACTGGAACCGGCCATGGGCGTGGGCAATTTCTTCGGACTGTTACCGGAGGAAATGACCAGCTCCAAACTCTACGGTGTGGAACTGGACAGCATTACCGGACGGATTGCGAAGCAGCTTTATCCCAATGCAGACATCACCATAGCCGGATTTGAAACTACGGACAGGCGGGATTTCTTCGATCTCGCCGTAGGCAACGTCCCTTTCGGAAACTACAAAGTCAATGACCGGGCTTACAACAAGCTCGGTTTTTCCATTCATGATTACTTTTTCGCAAAAACGCTGGATCAGGTTCGTCCCGGTGGTGTGATTGCCTTTGTCACTTCCCGGTACACCATGGATAAGCAGTCTCCGGAAGTGCGGAAATACATCGCTGAACGTGCTGATCTGCTTGGTGCTATTCGTCTGCCGAACAATGCGTTCAAAGCAAATGCAGGAACGGAAGTTGTATCTGACATTCTCTTTCTGCAGAAGCGTGACCGTCCACAGGTAATCGAACCGGACTGGGTACATCTTGGACAGAACGCAGACGGGTTTGCCATCAACAGCTATTTTGTTGAGCATTCCGAAATGATTCTCGGCAGACAATCAGCGGAAAATACACAGTACGGAAAACAGGATTTTACCGTGGAACCTCTGCCAGATACCAGCCTTGCAGATTTATTAAAGGAAGCAGTAAAGCATATTGGCGGACAGTATCAAGAAGCGGAACTACCTGATCTCGGTGATAACGAAGCTATTGACAAAACCCTTCCCGCCGATCCTAATGTGAAGAATTACAGCTACACCGTGGTGGACGGCGAAGTCTACTACCGTGAAAACTCCATCATGGTGCAGCCGAACCTGAATGCCACCGCACAGGAACGTGTCAAAGGTATGGTGGAACTGCGGGACTGTGTGCATGATCTGATCGACAAGCAGCTTTATGGTGCAGGGGACACAGAAATCACACAGATACAGAACCGTCTGAATCAGCTTTACGATGATTTTAGAGCCAAATATGGTCTGATCAACGACCGTCCCAACCGTGCTGCCTTTGCGGAGGATTCTTCATATTATCTGCTGTGTTCTCTGGAAATCCTCGACGAAGATCACAAACTGAAACGGAAAGCGGATATGTTCACCAAGCGGACGATCATGCCGAATACTGTGGTCACTTCCGTTGACACTGCCGCCGAAGCTCTGGCGGTTTCTATCGCAGAAAAAGCGAAGGTGGACATGCCATATATGTCCGAACTTACAGGTAAGAACACTGACGAACTTGCCGCCGATCTCCGTGGTGTGATCTTTCAGATTCCCGAACCGACGAAAAGTGATGGCAGTGTCCGGTATGTTACCGCAGACGAATATCTCTCCGGCAATGTCCGTGAAAAACTGCGGATTGCCGAAGCATACGCCGCTGACAATCCTGCTTTTGCTGTCAACGTGGAAGCCCTGACTGCCGCACAGCCGAAGAAGCTGGAAGCACATGAAATTGATGTCCGGCTGGGTGCCACATGGATTGATAAGTCCTACATCCAGCAATTCATGATGGAACTGCTGAACCCTGCGTTCTATCACCGGCGCAAGATCAGTGTGAACTATTCCGAAGTTACAGCGGAGTGGAATATCACAGGCAAAAGCGTAGATTTAAACAACATCAATTCGTACCATGTTTATGGTACTGACCGGATTAACGCATATCGGATTCTGGAAGATACGCTGAATCTGCGGGATGTCCGGATTTACGATACTGTTACCGATGCGGACGGAAAAGAACGGCGTGTGCTGAATTCCAAGGAAACCACACTGGCACAGCAGAAACAGCAGGCCATCAAGGAGGCATTCCAGGACTGGATCTGGAAAACGCCGGATCGCCGTCATGCGCTGGTGGATCGGTATAACGAGCTGTTCAACAGCAGCAAACCCAGAGAGTACAACGGTGAGCATATCCGTTTCAACGGGATGAATCCGGAAATCTCTCTCCGGGAGCATCAGAAAAATGCGGTTGCCCATATCCTCTATGGCGGGAATACCCTATTGGCACATGAAGTTGGTGCCGGGAAGACCTTTGAAATGGTAGCGGCTGCCATGGAATCCAAACGGCTGGGATTATGCAATAAACCGCTGTTTGCCGTACCGAACCATCTGACCGAACAGTGGGCATCGGAGTTTCTGCGGCTCTATCCGTCAGCGAACATCCTTGTCACCACTAAAAAGGATTTTGAACCGGCGAACCGGAAGAAATTCTGCGCCAGAATCGCTACAGGTAACTATGATGCAGTCATCATGGGACACAGCCAGTTTGAGAAAATCCCCATGTCCAAGGAACGGCAGGAACAGCTTCTGCAGGCGCAGATTGAGGAAATCACCGAAGGGATCGAAGAACTGGAATCCAGCAATGCGGAGCGGTTTACCATCAAGCAGCTTGAACGGACGAAGAAAAGTCTGGAAGCGAGACTGGCGAAGCTGCAGGATGATACCCGCAAGGATGATGTGATTACCTTTGAGCAGCTCGGTGTGGACCGGCTCTATGTGGACGAAGCGCATTCATACAAGAACTGCTTCCTCTACACAAAAATGCGGAATGTGGCGGGACTTTCTACCACGGATTCGCAGAAATCTTCCGATATGCTTATAAAATGCCGGTATCTTGATGAAATCACCGGAAGCAAAGGCGTAGTGTTTGCCACGGGTACGCCTGTCTCCAACTCCATGACAGAGTTGTTTACGATGATGCGATACCTGCAGCATGGCACACTGGTGCAAAAAGGTCTGTCCCACTTCGACGCATGGGCATCTACTTTCGGAGAAACCACAACTGCCATAGAACTTGCCCCGGAAGGAACTGGATACCGGGCAAGAACCCGGTTTGCGAAGTTTTTCAATCTGCCGGAACTGATGAATCTGTTCAAGGAAGCCGCCGACATTAAAACCGCCGACCAGCTTCATCTGCCCACACCGACTGCGGTTTTCCATAATGTAGTGGCAGAACCTACGGAAGTGCAGCTTGCCATGATGGAGGAACTGTCGGAACGTGCATCAAAAGTACACGCCGGTGTGGTGGATCCATCCATTGACAATATGCTGCGCATCACATCGGATGGGCGCAAACTGGGTTTAGATCAGCGGATTATCAACCCCAATCTGCCGGACGATCCCATGAGTAAAGTGAATCTGTGTGTGGATAATATCTTTCAAATCTGGACGGATACCAAACCGGAAAAGCTGACACAGCTTGTGTTTTGCGACCTCTCCACACCGAAAGGTAAGACGGCAGATAGTCCCTCCGATGAAAAGTCATTCACCGTATATGAGGACATTCGGGAAAAGCTGATCTCCCGTGGTGTCCCGGCAGCAGAGATAGCCTTTATCCACGATGCCGATACGGAAGTGAAGAAAAAGGAACTGTTTGCAAAAGTCCGCAGCGGACAGGTGCGTGTTCTGCTGGGAAGTACATCAAAAATGGGGGCAGGTACCAACTGTCAGGATCGGCTTATAGCACTCCATGATTTGGATGCTCCGTGGAGGCCGGGGGATTTGGCGCAACGGGCAGGCAGAATTGTCCGGCAGGGGAACATAAATCCGGAAGTACATATTTACCGGTATGTAACTGAAAAAAGTTTTGACAGTTACCTTTGGCAGACATTGGAAAATAAGCAGAAGTTTATCTCACAGATTATGACTAGCAAATCCCCCGTGAGAACCTGTGATGATGTTGACGAAACGGCTCTGTCTTATGCAGAAGTCAAAGCACTTTGCGCCGGAGATGATCGTATCCGGGAGAAGATGAATCTGGATGTGGATGTAGCCAAGCTGAAAGTCCTGAAAGCCGACCACCAGAGCAAACAACACCGTTTGGAGGATGATATCCAAATC
>JAFZET010000120.1 GCA_017560565.1 Clostridia bacterium
GAAGTATACAGAACGGAGGATGCAGATCTGGGCTGGTATGTGACGCTGGAAAAGAACGGCGGCACCATCGTAAATGCACAGATCCGGCACAGCAGGGAAGCCAGCCTGAAACTGGAATCCGTATCCCGGGAAAATCAGATGGTTGTCATCCGCAATACCGGAGATACTATGGATCTGGGCGGCTGTTTCCTGTACTCTGAAAGGGGCAATGAGGTTTTCATCTTTCCGCAGAATACCATACTGCCTGCGGGGGAAAGCATAACCCTTGGCTGTGTCGGTATTCCGGCAGATCTGATCTGGACAGGAGAAACCGGCGCATGGCACAAATCCAAGGAAGACCGTGCGATTCTGTACGACAGATGGGGAAATGTTCTGGACACCCGTTTTGCTGAATAACGAAAGAAAGCCGATGGACCTGACAGTTCATCGGCTTTTGTGTATTCAGTTGTCTTTTTGATAAGCCTCCGCTGTCAGCCGACCGATGATCAGATGCCCTTTTGCATTGGGATGAGGATCCATAAAGGACATATTCATCTCATAGGGATCAAAATCGACAGGCGTTACCGCATACAGCAGTTCCTGCCCCCGTCCGGCGAAAGCGGTGTACACATCCACAATCCCGACGTTTTCAGCATCCGCCGTACCCTGACGAATACAGTCATTGATCTTTCCCACATAGGAATCGGAGAGAGAATCCAGCGCAATGGGCATGCCGTTTATCCGGAAGATAGTGTTCACCGCTTCATACGGGTTGTACAGCGTCAGGAAAAGAATTTCGCAGTCCGGGTTGATCTCCCGCAGGGTGGAAAGAAGAAGAGGAATGTCATTTTCCAGAACCGCACAGCCCTCATCCGCTGCATCTGTGAAATACCGGAATTCCTCTGCAATGAAGCATCCGTGAACTGTACCGGATCGGCATAAAGGTACAGGTAATAATTCCGCAGGAAAGCAAAAGCCGGACCCAGTACATTATTGGCACCGATACTAACCGATATCACATCGGCATCGGCAAGCCCCGGCAGGGAAACCTCTGTAAGCATCTCCAGAAGCTCTGTGGAGGTTTGTCCGTCTACACCGTAATTGTATACCTCAACAGGAGAATCCGCTTCCCAGAGCCTGCCAGCCACTGCAGAGAACCGATCCGCCGCTATATTGTCAAGTCCATACCCTCTGGCAATGGAATCCCCCAGGGAAACATATACAAGCGGTGTTTGTTCTGCTTCCGTCGATACAGCGACTGTTTCTGCCGTGGTTTCTTTGGTATCCGCAGCCTGACAGCCGGTCAGAAACAACAGAATCCATACTATGAAAATAAATCGTTTCATTCTATAATTCCTAACATAAGTTTTCATTCAGTATACCCCATTTCTGTCCACTGTACAACAGAATGGCTGTGAATCGCCGGTGAAAACTTTGTTAACAAAAAAACGGCATATCTCCTGAGAAATATACCGTTTCATGATACTTATTTCCGCCATGCGGAAGGACTGAAGAACACCAGCATGGGCAGCAGCTCCAGACGTCCAAGCAGCATATTGAAGGAAAGCAGCCAGGTGGAGAAATCCGAAAAATGCCCGAAATTGCTCATGGGACCAACCCCGTCAAAACCGGGACCGATGTTGTTCAGACAGGCCGCTACAGCCGTGAAGCAGGTTTCCAGCGAATGCCCGGGATCCAGCGTCAGAAAGAAGGTCGAAAAAGCAAAAACCAGCATATACACAGTGAAGTACGAGGAAACACCGGATACCAGCGAATTTTCGATATATACGCCGTCACAGCGGATGGCACGTATTTCTCGGGGGTTCAGGCAGTACCGGATTTCCCGGATCGCTGTTTTCACCAGTATGATACAGCGTGATATCTTCAGACCGCCGCCGGTGGAAGAAGCACAGGCACCGATAAACATCAAAAGCACCAGAATTCCTTTGGAGAAGGTTGGCCACAGATTATAGTCTACGGATGAAAAACCGGTGGTGGTTATCACGGAAGTTACCTGAAAGAATGCATGCCGCAGTCCTGTACCGAAGGAATCATA
>JAFZET010000121.1 GCA_017560565.1 Clostridia bacterium
GGCTGTTGTGGAAGGACAGAGAAAGTTCCTGGGTACCCTGTGGAACACCTATGCGTTCTACGTACTGTACGCTGACATCGACCAGTTCGATCCCACAAAGTATATCCTGGACGACTGCGCTCTGACCGTTATGGACAAGTATATCCTGTCCGTACTGAACACCACCGTGGCTGAAGTGGACGAAAATCTGGGCAACTACCGGATCCCCGAAGCTGCCCGTGCGCTGAATACTTTTGTAGATGAGCTGTCCAACTGGTATGTACGCCGCTGCCGTGAACGGTACTGGGTACAGGGTATGCCCGAAGACAAGGTTGCCGCATACATGACCCTGTATACTGCCCTTGTGACCATCGCCAAGGCTGCCGCTCCCATGATCCCCTTCATGGCGGACGACATCTACCGGAATCTGGTTTGTTCCGTGGACGCTTCCGCTCCCAAGTCCATCCACCTGTGCTCCTTCCCCGAAGTGGAAAAGAAGTGGATTGACCCCGAACTGGAAGAAAACATGAATTTCGTGGTGGACGTTGTGGTTATGGGACGTGCTGCCCGTAACGGCTCCAATATGAAGACCCGTCAGCCGCTGGCTGCCATGTATATCCGTGCCGACAGAGAAGTGCCGGAATACTACCGTGAAATCATCGCGGAAGAACTGAATGTGAAGACTGTGGAATTCGTGGACGATGTTTCCGCATTCTCTTCCTACAGCTTCAAGGCCCAGCTGCGTACCATCGGTCCCAAGTACGGCAAGCTGCTTGGTAAGATCCGGGGTGCTCTGGCTCCCGAAGCCCTGGACGGCAACAAGGCCATGGCGGAACTGAAGGAAACCGGTGCGCTTCACTTTGATTTCGACGGCGAAAAGGTAGAACTGACCGAAGCTGATCTGCTGATCGACGTACAGCAGAAGCCCGGTTACTTCTCCATGGCAGAAGGTACCACCACCATTGCTCTGGACACCAATCTGACCGATGCGCTGATCGCGGAAGGCTTTGTGCGTGAAGTGATCTCTAAGCTGCAGACCATGCGTAAGGAAGCGGATTTCGTTGTGACCGACCATATCCATGTATCCATCGCCGGCAGTGATGATCTGCAGAAGATCCTCACCGGTGCACTGGACGAAATTTCGACTGTGGTTCTGGCAGACTCCGTATCCTTCGGCAAGGCTGATGACGGCTACACCAAGGATTGGGATATCAACGGCGAAAATGTAACCATGACCGTAAAGAAAGCATAAATATACGCCTGCAGAAATATTCCGTAAACCGTCTGTGGATTCCCACGGGCGGTTTTGCGGTGCAGGATCCGGAAATATACACTATATTGGTATTCTTGTGAAAAACAGGACAGAGAAGCAGGGAACAAGTTGGTGAATCTGCTACGCAAAAAAATGAATAAAGCTATTGATTTAACCACAATTTTTTGATATAATAATACCATAGTCTCAGAGGTGTTTACCATTGCGGAAGTGTTTCTTTTCGCAGTCGGGCATTGAATTTGCCTCGGAAACAGTTTCATCAGTAATGATGTCATTTATATTATCATACAGGAGTGTAAACTATGATTTCTCGTGATGTTACCATAAAGAACAATGTTGGTCTGCACGCCAGACCGGCTACTTTCTTTATTCAGAAGGCAAATTCCTACAAGAGCTCCATCTGGGTGGAAAAGGATGACCGCAGAGTTAATGCAAAGTCTCTGCTGGGTGTTCTGTCCCTGGGTATCGTAAAGGGTATGACCATTACTCTGCTGGCTGACGGCACTGACGAAGCTGAAGCACTGGATGGTCTGGCTGCTCTGATCGACACCGGTTTCGCTGAATAAGAACCGTATTATGATTCCTGAAGACCGCATTCCCACGGTTTCCGGAAACGGAAGATGGGTTTTGTCTGTGCGGTCTGACAATACTGCAAATGATGTGAGCGATGGTGTCCTTTTCACCTTCGCTCAATTTGTTATATGGGATTTTTTTCCGTGCATAGATGGGTAGCCGGATGGTACACTGAGAAAAAAGGGGAGGTGGCGTATGTCACAGAATCTGGAATATTTGCAGTCCAAGGCGGCGGCACTGCCCCGTGTGCCCGGTGTATACATCATGCAGAACGAAAACGGCAATGTAATCTATGTGGGAAAATCCCGTTCTCTCAGAGACAGGGTCAGCCAGTATTTCCACGGCTCCCATGATGACAAAACCACCAGAATGGCAGCCGCCGTCCGGGATTTCCGGTTTATCACCTGTGATACGGAAATGGAAGCCCTGGCACTGGAAAACAGCCTGATCAAACAGTATACGCCAAGGTACAACATCAAGCTCAAGGATGCCAAAAGTTATCCGTATATCAAGCTGACTGTCCGTGACCGGTATCCCCGGATCACCATGTCACGGAAACGTGTGCCCGACGGCTCTCTGTATTTCGGTCCCTATTCCTCCACCCAGACGGTGTATACCGTGATTGCGTCCCTGGAACGGACGCTGGGGATTCCTTCCTGCAAAAAGAAATTTCCGGAGGACATCGGCAAAAGCCGTCCCTGCGTGTACAAGCAGATCGGCCGATGTATAGGCGTCTGCACGGGGGATGTGCCGGAGGCGGAATACAGGGAACGGATCGAGCAGGCGGCACAGATCCTCAGAGGTGGTACCCGGGAAACCATACAGGCACTGTCCGAGAAGATGTACAGATGCGCTGAAGAAATGCTGTTTGAGGAAGCCGCCCGGTGCCGGGATACGATAGAAGCACTGAAAAAGCTCAGTGAACGGCAGAAGGCGGTGGGTTCACCCGATGTGGAATGCGATATCATCGGTATGTATATGAAGGAATTCGGAGACGAAGCCGCCTTCCGGGACTGTGCATCTGTGTTTTATGTCCGCAGCGGGTATATCGCCGACAGCGAGCATTTTCTGTTCGGCAGTGATGAGATTCTGCCGGAATGGGGGGACGAAAACGATATCGATTCTCCTCTGCTGGCGTTTCTGGTCAGCCTGTACCAGAGCCGGGAGTTTATACCGAATGAGATCCTGCTTTCCTTTGAACTGCCGGAGAAGGATCTGTGGCTGCTGACCAACTATATCACCGACAGAGCAGGGCATAAAGTGACCATCCGGACGCCGAAACGGGGCGGATCAAAGTACCTGTGCGATATGGCGGTGTCGGATGCGAGGACCCATTCGGAAAACGCCCGGAAGAGAGAAGCCGGAGAGGAAAAAATGCTGGTGCATCTGGCTGCTATGCTGCAGTTGGAAGTTCTGCCCCAGCGGATCGAAGCTTACGATATTTCCAACCTGGGCACAGAGCATATCACCGCCGGTATGATTACCGCCATAGACGGCAAGCTGAAAAAAAGCGATTACCGGACGTTCAGAATCAAGTCTCAGGAGGGACAGGACGACTATGGTGCTATGCGGGAAACTGTCCTGCGGCGGCTGAACCATATCACCGGCGACCCGGAGGCAGCGGAAGCACTGGAATGTCTGCCGGATCTGATCCTGCTGGACGGCGGCGTGGGGCACGTCCATACCGTAAAAGAAGCCATGTCGGAAATGGGATTTGATATTCCCGTGTTCGGCATGGTGAAGGACGAATTCCATAAGACCCGTACTCTGACGGACGGGGAAAGCGAGATTCAGATTGCCCGGCAGATGGATGTGTTCCGCTTTATCTACGGTCTGCAGGAGGAAGTTCACCGGTACACGGTAGGGCGGATGATGAACGCCAAGCGGAAAACCCTGAAAACCTCAACCCTTGAAAAAATCAAATGCATCGGTCCTGCCAAGGCAAAACTGCTCCTGGAGCACATGGGGACTCTTGCCGCTGTAAAAAAAGCGGAGACGGAGACACTGGCAGCCATTCCCGGCATTTCCCGGACGGATGCGGAAACTATATACGCCTATTACCGACAGGGGGAAGACAAAGCCCCGAAGAAAGGATAAAACATGAGAATTATTACCGGAACCGCCAGAGGTACCAAGCTGGCAACACTGGAAGGCGAAGCTACCCGCCCCACCATTGATAAAGTAAAGGAAGCCCTGTTTTCCATGATCCAGTTCGATATCGAAGGCAGAAATGTGCTGGATCTGTTTGCCGGCAGCGGTCAGCTGGGGCTGGAAGCTCTGTCCAGAGGAGCAGCCAAGGCTACTTTCATCGATGAATCCCGGCAGGCTGTGGATGTGGTCATTGATAACGCAAAGAAAACCCACCTGTTTGAAAAGTGCCGGATCTCGGCAAGCGGTGCCATTCCGTTTCTGAAGAGTGCTGCAGGGAAGGAAAAATATGACATCGTATTTCTGGATCCTCCGTATGGAACCGATCTGCTGGCTCAGGCACTGAAGCAGCTGTCCGACGGCAGGGTTCTGGCGCCCGGTGCCATTATTGTATGCGAATGCGATACGGATATCGTCAGCCGCCGTAGTAAGGTCAAGAAGGATGAGGAAGCCTCTGTGGAAAGAGTGCTGGAAGAAGTGTTCGGCGGAGATGAGGATACCATGGCGAAATATGAACTCCAGCGTACCGCAGTGTACGGACGGGCACGTATCACCCTGCTGAACCTGGCTGATACGGAAGAAGAAGGGGAATGACATGGCAGAAGAACGGATCGCACTGGTCACAGGCAGTTATGACCCCATTACCGCCGGACACATGTACCTGATCCGCATCGCCGCCGGGATGTTTGACAGGGTATATGTGACCATCTGTGCCAATACGGAAAAAGCGGGTGGTGCATTTCTGCCGGAGGATCGGGTGAAGCTGGCGAAGGATGCTGTGGAAAAAGCGGGTCTTGCCAATGTGGAAGTGCTGCTCAACGGCGGGCTGGTGTCGGATATTGCCCGGGCATACGGTGCGAAATATCTGGTGCGGGGCGTGCGCAACGGCATGGATTTTGCCTATGAATACGATCTGGCGGGGATCATGAAACGCTTTGATCCTGCGCTGGAAACGATCTTCCTGCCCACCGATCCCACACTGGCCTGCATCAGTGCCACCTATGTGCGGGATCTGCTGAAGTACGGCTGTCCGTTGGGGGATGCAGTTCCAAACGGGGAGCTGACACGGGCGCTGTACCGGAAATGAGAGAAAACAAGCGGTTTTCCGATGGTTTTTTATCCTGTCGGGGAGCCGTTTTTTTCATGGTTGTGAACAATTTTGGAAAAGATGTAAATTCTTCCGGAATGAAGCGATAATTCAGGTTTTATCTATTGAAACTGGCTGTGTAATATTGTATAATACCAATGATCCTGCAATAAAATGGAAGTGTTATACATATACGTTTGCTGCAGAAGGATATGAGATAACAGGGGAGAGATCCCCGTGGAGGATAGAATGAAAACCACCCATGAAGGGAAGAGAGAGAACTTTCTTCTGGCATGGATCCGGGGCAGTGTGATCCTGCAGATGCTGGACAGACTGTCGGAAAAGATCTACAGATCTTTCAGTACAGGCTTTTTCGGCTGGCTGTTTACCGGGTATATCCATGATGATAAAAGTATACTGGTTTCCCGGATTGCCGGCAGCGGTATCTGGAAATGGATGCGCATGGGATGCCGCTATGTCAGCCGTCAGATCGAGGAAAGCCTGATTCTCGGTCTGTTCCGGAGGGGAATCCAGGCATTCCTGCGATGCCGGATGCGGACACTGGGACTCGGCTTTTTTACCTTTGGTCTGTATACAGCGGCGTTTCAGATGATCAAAGCCATGATACAGGAAGATATTCAGTCTCTGCCTGATCATCCGGAACTGTTGTTTGCGCTGGGTGTGATCTGTTTCTCGGTGCCGCTTCTCCTTTCCAAAACCACGGTCTGTGCTTCTCTGTGCAGTACGCCCTCGGGGCTTGTGATTCTGGAGATCCTGGGGTGGGATCCGGATCAGCTGAAGGTGCTCTGTACGAAGGAACCGGTGCGGTATACCTGGATCTTTTTTGCGGCAGGGATTCTCTGCGGTGTCCTGACCTTTTTTGTACCCCCCTGGTGGATCGCAGCTGCTCTGGTACTGCTGTCCGGTGCCCTGCTGATCCTGTATAAGCCGGAGATCGGGGTGCTGGCACTGTTTTTCGGCATGCCTTTGCTGCCCACTATGATACTGGCAGGACTGGTGATCTATGTGTTTCTCTGCTTCCTGCTCAAGCTGATACGCGGAAAACGGATCATTCACGTGGAACCGCTGGACATTATGACAGCTGCTTTTGCGGTGATCCTGTTCTTTGGCGGTACTGTCTCCCTCAGTTCCGGTTCTCTGAAGCCTGCTTTGCTGTTCGTATGCTTTCTGATGGGGTATTTTGAGACTGTGTGGCTGCTCCGGGAACGGAAGTGGCTGATTCGCTGTTCTGTGGCAGGGGTTCTGTCTGCTGCACTGACATCCCTGTACGGTATTTTTCAGTACCTCACCGGCACCGCTCTCATGGCAGAAGCCTGGGTGGATTCAGAGATGTTCAAGTCCATCGGCGGTCGTGCGGTAGGAACGCTGGAAAACCCCAATATGCTGGGGGAATATCTGGTGCTGATGATCCCGCTGGCGGTGGTCATGCTGATCGGTCATGGGGAGGGTCTGCGCCGTCTGCCAGCATTTGTGTGTCTGGGGATCATGGGCGGTTGTCTGATCCTGACCTGGAGCCGGGGAGCCTGGCTGGGGCTGATCTTTGCGGCGGTGCTGTTTCTGTTCATCTGGCACAAACGGGCGATCTGGCTGATGCTTGCGGGACTGGCTTCTGTTCCGTTTCTGCCGTATATACTGCCGGAATCCATTATTTACAGATTTACCAGTATCGGGAACTTATCCGATTCTTCGACGTCATACAGAGTGTATATCTGGCGTGCAGCCTGCGATATGATCCGGGATTTCGGATGGACGGGCATTGGGATCGGCGAGGAGGCCTGGGACCGTGTATATCCACTGTATGCCTATCAGGGCGTGGAGGCAGCTCCCCATTCCCACAACCTGTTTCTGCAGATCTGGCTGGAAACGGGGATCTGTGGTCTGGCTCTGTTCCTTGTGGTTCTGTTTATGCTGTGTCAGTCCATGTTCACCCTCTGCCGGGATCTCCGGGACTGTGGGAAACTGTCTCTTCTGGAACTGCGGAACATGGAAAAGGGAAGTCTGTCAGGTTCTGAGTTCAATGCCATGACCCGGCGTACCCGAACCCAGCTGCGTATCAGCTGTGCCGCACCTCTGACAGGTGTCTTTGCTGTTCTGGTGCAGGGGATGACCGACTATTCCTGGTATAATTACAGAGTATATCTGATGTTCTGGCTGATGATCGGTCTTGCTTCTGCTTATGTACGCAGCGGACGCACCATGATGATGGGCACGGCGGAAAACCGGGTGCATCAGGCGTCTGTGGATCTGCCGTACCAGGCGGGAAGCCGTATGAAGAAAACAGCCGGCGACAAAGCGGAACCGACGGCAGAAGGGTAAAGGAGTAAGTATGAAAACACATAAAATTCGCATCAACGCAATGGATGTCCTGATCCTTGCCGCAATTCTGGCGGCTGCAGCACTTTTGCTGTATGTATTCGTATGGAGTGACGACAGCGAAACCAACCAGCCCCTGAAAACCGAGATCACCTATGTGGTGGAGGTTATCGGGATCGATGAGCAGTTTGCCCATAACATAAAGGACGGACAGGTGGTTGAAGATGCCGTAAAGCGCGGAGTGATCGGCACTGTAAAAGGCACCCCTGAAGTAAGAGATATGCTCAAGGCGGATTACAGCAACGATACCGGAATGGAAGTCTACAGCAGAGTGCCCGGAAGATCCAATCTGTATATCACCATTACTGCGGAAGCGGATGTGTCACCGAGAGGGTATATGGTGAACGGAGAGTATGTCTATGTAGGGGAGGCGCTCAGCCTGATGTTTCCTGATATAAAGTGTGACGGATACTGTATCCGTCTGGATGCTGCGGAATAAGAATAACGCCCTGCGGAGAAAACCGATGGGGATGGGAGGACGGTTATGTATTATATGGATACCGTACAATTTGTATTTTTGCTTGTGGGGCTGCTGTGTGCGTTCCTGCTTGCCTATACGCTGACACCGCCGGTTCGGGTACTGGCGTTCAAGATCGGTGCTATTGATGTGCCTCTGGATGACAGACGGATGCATACAAAGCCGATTCCCCGTGTGGGGGGACTGGCAATCTTTCTGGCATTTACGCTGACCACTATGCTGTTCTGTGAATTCAGCAGTGCGCTTCTGACCGTATGGGTCGGCGGTGCGGCTATTGTGGCTCTGGGAATGCTGGATGATATTTTCCGCCTGCCTGCCTGGTCCAAGCTGATCGTACAGCTGCTGGTGGCTGCTTTTGCCGTGTGGAACGGGATGACCATCGATCATATCAATCTGGGTGGTCAGTATGTCATGCTTGGCGGCTGGAGTATTCCCGTGTCCATGCTGTGGATCGTGGGGCTTACCAATGCCATCAACTTTATCGATGGTCTGGATGGTCTGGCCTGCGGGATTTCTGCCATTTCCTCCGTATCCATGGTGCTGGTGCTTCTGCTGTCCGGTGATATCGGCAACGCTTTTGTGACCGGTATTCTGGCGGCTTCCTGCATGGGCTTCCTGCCCTTCAACGCCAACCCCGCACGGATCTTTATGGGGGACACCGGTGCCCTGTTCCTGGGGTATGCCATGGCAGTTATGTCGGTGCAGGGTGTGTTCAAGCTCCACGCCGTGCTGGCGTTCCTGGTGCCTGTAGCCATTTTCGCTCTTCCTCTGGGGGATACGGTATTTGCCGTAATGCGCCGTGTCTGTGCCGGTAAGAGCCCCTTTGCGGCGGACAGAGGCCATCTGCACCACAGACTTGTGGACATGGGCTTTACCCAGCGGGAATCCGTCAAGATCCTGTATGCGATCTGTGCCATGTTTGGTCTGATCGCTGTGTTCTTCACCGAAGCCATGTTTGCGGAAGGACGCTTTATCAAAACCATCGGCATTGCAGTCCTGGCTGTAGTGATCTTTGTGATCAATTTTATCATTATGAAAAATCCCCGCTGGCGCCGCCACTCCGGTCTGTCGGATGATGAAATGACCGTGGCGCAGTACCGTGCGGAGCTGGAAGAAATCAAGAAAGACAAACAGGTGCGGAAAGCGGCACGGGAAGAAAGCAAAGAATCCCATCCCGAATCCTGAGAAAGGCAGAGCCTTTATGGCGAGTGAAGAAAAGCACAGAAAGCCGGAATCCTCCGGGTATCGGATCTGGCCGGGGGTTACACTGATTGCGGTGTGCGCCTTTCTGGTGTTTGTAACTGTGTATTTTATCGCATATAAAACCAATCTGATCCCTCTTCCGGAATATCTGGAAGTTCTTCTGGAAAAAAACACGCCCGCAGAAGAAACGACAGAGACACGCAGCGATGCGGCAGATGCTCTTTTTACGCCGCCTGAAACGGAAATACGGGATATCTTTGATCCCGGCGCCAGGGATGCGTATGAATGGCTTGTTTCTCTGACATCGCCGGAGCCGTATTACCAGCGTATGCAGATCGTGTATCAGCAGGGGGATGTACAGGAAAATGTGATTGTAGATCTGTATCGGCAGGAGGATGCATGGAAGCTGATTTGGACGGATCGGAAAAGCGGGACAGTCCGGCTGTATCTGTGTGATGGGGAAAATCTGTACAGGGAAAATGTTTCTGCTGTCACGGAAACGTCCATGACCGGAATCGGCAGCTTTACCCCAGAAAACATTCTGGGACTGCTTTCCCTGACAGAACTGCAGACCTGGGAGAATATAGCCGTATCCTTTACTTCCGATGAGAAATATCTGCAGTTTGCCTGTCAAACGGAAGAAGGGCTGCAGTATGCCGGCATGATTGCTCTGGATACGGGGCTGCTGACGGAAATGCGGTTGCTGCGGGAGGAAGAAATACTTCTGACCATGTACACAGAACGCTTTGAAATTGCGCCGGCACAGCTCCGGCAGACAGACTTTTTTACCATACCAGAAAACGGAGGAATTGACCGGTGAATCAGGAAGGAAAAAACAAAAAGAAACGGCTCGGGGCGCTGGATATCTGTATTCTGACTGCGGTTCTGCTCTGCATAGCAGGGACGGCGGTGCGTCTGGTGTTCAAGGAGGATTCCGTTCTGGCGCAGAATGCACAGCAGGATACGTACACGGTGTATTTTACCGTTAAAGATATCCGGGAAACCTCATCCAGATACTTATACAGCGGTGCGGAGTTTTATATTGACGAATCCGGTGAGTATTTCGGAAAGCTGACCGGCACACCCGGTACAACACCTGCCCTGAGAATTTACGCAGACGCCAACGGCAATCAGGTTGAGGTATACAATAACACCGATGATGACCGTATGGCGCGGATCGATGTGGAAGGTGCTTTTACGGTTTCCGCTGTTATGGATAAGGATGGATACCTGATGCTCAACGGCAATACGTATATCGCTCCCAACAAAGAGGTAAAAGTCCGGAGTAAAGAGCTGATGGTCAACATCCGGATCACGTCCATTGTGAAAGCAAACTGAGGTGGTATATGCTCGGGATCTTCAAATCGACCGCCGTAAAGGAACTGGAACAGATTGCTTTTGAGCTTCAGCAGAATCTGGAAAACAACTACAAGGATGCCGCCCAGAAAGCGCGAATCCGCCTGGGAGAACGGCTGGAAGCACTCCACAGTGCGGGAAAACTGAAAGAGAAGGAGTACAGACGTTTTTCTGTGCTGTACACCCAGTATTCCGCAAAAATGACCGGCTATCATCACTGAAACCGCAGAACCGGGGAGCCTTTCTCCGGTTTTTTATTTTTTCTGTATAAAACCCTTCTGCCGGGGGAATGCTCCTGTATCTGACAGAAAGGGCTTTTGTATATGAAAGTGTATGTATCTCTGGCGATTTCGTTTCTGACTGCTTCGCTTCTGCTCTCTTTTTTGCCGGTGCGCGGAGAGACGGAGATCTATGATTCCGTGATCCGTCTGCACGTTCTGGCGGTTTCTGACGGCGAAGAGGATCAGGAGATCAAACTGGCGGTACGGGACAGAGTTCTGCAGGATCTGACGCCTTTGCTGCAGCCGGCGGAGACAATGGAGGAAGCGGCAGATATTCTGCGGAAGAACCTGGACAGTCTGGAAAACCGCACGGCTGTCTGGATGGGAGAGCAGGGGATCCGGACACCGGTACAGTTTACGTTTACCAGAGAAGCCTATCCGACCCGGACATACGATGATTTCATGCTTCCGGCAGGCGAATATCTGTCGCTGCGGGTAGTGCTGGGAGATGGAGAAGGAAAAAACTGGTGGTGCGTTCTGTTTCCGTCCGTGTGCAGCCGTTTTGCCATGCCGGATACGGAGGAAAATTTCAGAGCAGCAGGATTTACCCCTGAACAGTATCGTATGATTACACACAGCGGGGAAGGTGTGTACAAAATCCGCTTTCGTCTTCTGGAGATCCTGTCAGAATGGCTCCGGTGAGGCATATATCGTGCCAAATGCCGGAAATGGATCGTCAGGGAAGGTTTTGTTTGTAGCAGTTGTCAAAAGTGAAAAAATCAGAAAAAAATTGAAAAAAGGTGTTGACAAGGGAGGCTTGTTGTGGTATAATATCATCGTGCTCGGGAGAGAACATCAAAAAGACAAAGAATGTTCACAACTCGTTCATATATGGCGGAATAGCTCAGCTGGCTAGAGCAATCGGTTCATACCCGATAGGTCGTGGGTTCAAGTCCAACTTCCGCTACCAGCATAAGGCCGACGAACAATTCTGTCAGCCTTATGATTTGGCCCGTTGGTCAAGCGGTTAAGACACCGCCCTTTCACGGCGGTAACAGGAGTTCGA
>JAFZET010000122.1 GCA_017560565.1 Clostridia bacterium
CCGAAGCAACTCCTGACGGCAGAAAAATGGGCGAGGAATGTTCCAAAAATGTAGCTCCCGTGATTGGTATGGAACGAGGAGGAGTTACCGCCATGATGCGTTCTGCCCTCTCGCTGCAGCCGTGGATGTTCTCGGAAGCCTATGTGCTGGATATGATGCTGCATCCTTCTGCGGTCAGCGGTGATGAAGGACTTGATGCCATGATGGGACTGATGGATATGTACATGAAAAATGATGGTGTCTCCATCCAGTTCAATGTATTCAGTGCCGATATGCTCAGAGATGCCCAGGCACATCCGGAAAAGTATCAGAATCTGCAGGTGCGGGTTTCCGGCTGGAGTGTTCTCTGGAACAGTATGAATCGTGAAGAACAGGATGCCTATATCCGAAGAGCCGAAACCATGGGAGGATGACAGATGAAAAAAATATTGCTGCTGGGGGATTCCATCCGTATGGGATACGACCAGTACGTAAGAGAACGTATGGCCAATGTAGCGGAAGTGTATTTTCCGAACTTGAACTGTACGTATACCACCGCATTCCTCCGGAGTCTGCACAGCTGGACAGATGCACTGAAGTTATATGAAGCCGATGCTGTACATTTCAATGCAGGACTCTGGGATACACTCAGAATCTACGGGGACGATACCCTTCTCCGTCCGGAAACCTATGCGGATAATCTGGAACGGATTGCCGAACGGATTCATTTCCTGTTCCCGGATGCAAAAGTGATCTTTGCTACGTCCACACCTGTGCAGGAGGATGGGTATATAGAAGGATTTGAAACCAGATACAACCGGGATATTGAAGCGTTCAATAAAATTGCCTGTGATGTTCTGCCAAAGCACGGCGTACTTATAAACGATCTGTACGAACTTATGAGAGATGTCCCGGCTGACTATCACTCCGATCAGTCCCATTTCTATACCGCTGCTGCCACGGAACGGCTCGGTTGTCAGGTGACACACGTATTGTGTCAGGCATTGGGTATTGACGAAAGCAATTTGGTACTTCCGGATGCTGCAAAATATCATTGTCCGACAAAGGGAATTCCCGATAAAGATGCCTATCGGCAGCAGGGACATATTTATGTACAGATCTGAGACAGACACAAGAATCCCCTTTTTTGCCAGCAGACGCAATATGATCCTGTGTGCAATACTGTATACCTTTCTGTGGGGGTGTGCTTTTCCGCTGGTAAAAATCTGTATGGAAAGCTTTCAGATTGCGGAAACGGATCATATATCCAAATGTCTGCTTGCCGGAATCCGTTTCTCCTGTTCCGGTATTCTTACACTAATCTGCTGCCGTTGTTTCGGAGGAGAGATAAAACTGCGTGCAGAAGAATGGAAGTACATTCTTCCATATGGTCTGAGTGCGACAGCCATTCAATATGCATTCACCTATATCGGTCTTTCCCATATAGATGGTTCAAAGGGTGCTGTATACGATCAACTGGGTGTATTTCTGATCGTTTTCACCAGCGGTCTGTTCTTTCGTTCAGATAAGTTGACCCGAAACAAGCTAATAGGCTGTATTCTCGGGTTCGCAGGGGTACTGGTAATCAATGCGGATGGTTTGGAATTCACATTCCACCCTGCAGGTGAAGGCTTCATGTTGATTGCGGTGCTTTGCCAGACGGTATCCTGGTATATTGCCAAAGCCGGTACCGGAAAAATAAGAACACCGATTCTCACAGGATACGGTCAGCTGGTCGGTGGAATCCTGCTATGTACGTTATCGCTGCTAACCGGTGGTCAGATCAGATGTATAAACTTTACGGCAGTCAGTACCCTTGTGCTTCTGGTTTTCATTTCCTCTATTGCCTATACACTGTCCCTGCTTCCCCTGCAGTATTTTCCGGTATCAGAGGTGTCTTCTTTCAATCTGCTGATTACTGTATTCGGGGTTGTGATGAGCGCGGCACTGCTGGGGGAAAACATATTCCAGATGCACTATCTCCTCTCGCTGCTTCTCATCAGCAGCGGCATATTACTGATCAACAGGAGGAAATAATTTATGTGGAATCGTTTTGATAAAGACAGACATTTGCTGAACCAATACGAAACCCTGCATTTTGACCCGAATACCGGCATAGCCGATTATGTCCGGCTGCGTGAGGGAATCTGTGAAACTGCAGAACGGTATGCAGCGTGTTCTCACCCCATTATCAAAGCCAAAGCGATTGAATACCTGCTGGACAATGCAGCTCTGGATATCAACCCAGTGGACTGGTTCGGCTTTAATTTCTGCGGATGGTTTACAGCCAAAAAGGGCGAAGAACTGCATATCAACCGCAAGCCCCTGCAGTTTCTGGCTAATCAGTGGCAGAATGAGATCCCCAAGCCTGACTCCTTCCGGGAAGCCGGTGCCCATATTTCCGAAACCGGTGCCGGGATTTTCTGGTGTGACTATGGCCACAGTGTTCCCGACTGGGATTCGATCATCGGTCTCGGCTTCGGCGGCATTCTGGCCCGTGCACAGTCCTGTCACAATAAACACCGGAAAAACGGTACCCTTACACCTGCAATGGAGGATTACTATATTTCCGTAGAGACCGTTTATGCGGCCATCATCCGCTTTATGAAACGGTTCGCTGCCTATGCACATACACGTATCGGAGATGATCCGAAAATGCCCATTGTGGCGGAATGTCTGGACACCATTGCGGAAGGTACACCCAAGACACTGTATCAATTCCTGACCCTGATCTATTTCTACCATCTTCTGCAGGAATATCTGGATCTGATTCAGGTGCGTACACTGGGAAATCTGGATGTGGATGGATTTCCGTACTACTGCAGAGATCTGCAGGAAGGCAGGCTGACACCGGAGCATACAGAAGAACTGTTCCGCTATTTCTTTGAAAAATACACTCTGCAGGGGCATCTGCACGGACAGCCGCTATATTTCGGCGGATTCGATGAAAACGGAGATTCCCTGATCAACGAGCTTTCCTTTATCATGCTGACGGCATACGATAAATCCTGTATTGTCAATCCCAAGCTGTTCATCAAGGTTATGCCGAATACACCGGATGCTTTTCTGAAGAAAGCACTGGACATGATCCGTAGGGGACACAATTCTCTGGTTTTCATCAATGAGGAACTGGGATGCAAGATTTCCAGAAAGCTTGGTCGTACAGAGGAAGAAACCGGACGTCTTGTGGGTACCGGATGCAACAATTTTGCCTCCCGCGGGAAGGAAACCACACCGGAGCATATGTATGTCAATCTTGCTAAAGGGATTGAGCTGGCTTTCAATAACGGTGAGGATCCAAAAACCGGTGCATTTATCGGCTGCCGCACGGGGGATGTGTCCGCTTTCAAAACTTTTGAAGATTTCAAAGCTGCCTACGGTGCCCAGACCGAGTGTCTGATCGGAAAAGCGTTTGTCATCTCTGACTTTTATGATTCCCATCTGCTGGATTTCAACCCGGCGCCCATGTATTCCGGCACCATGCCGGGAAGTGTGGAATGTGGCAGGGATGCGTACCATAACGGTGTAAAGTATAACAATACCGTTATGTTCCTGAGCTGCCATGCCACTGCGGCGGACTCTCTGATGATGGTCAAGAAGTATGTATATGATCTGCAGAAAGTGACCATCGAACAGCTTCGGGATGCTCTTCTTGCCAACTGGGAAGGATACGAAGAACTGCGTGCCATACTGCTGAACGATCCTGAAAAATTCGGCAACGATATGGACAGCGTGGACAGTATTGCTGTAGAAATGCTGGATCATTTCACGACACTGGTTACCAGCCGGTAAAATATGCGCGGCGGTCACTTTGTGGTTAATGGGGACTCCATCTGGTACTCTCACATCTGGGCGGATAAATGCGGTGCTACGCCTGACGGACGGGCAAGAGGAGATCTGCTCTCCAAGAATATGAGCGCCTCCATCGGTCAGGATCGCCGGGGGATTACAGCACATATCAAATCTGTCACCAAGATTGATGCCACCGGTCTTGCCTACGGTTGTCCCTTCGACTATATGCTGCATCCTTCTGCGGTGAAAGGCGAAGATGGTCTGAACGCCATGCTGGGATTGCTCCGCACCTTTATGAAACGGGGCGGTTATGGATATCAGGGGAATGTACAGGATGCCGCCATCCTCCGCGATGCTCAGGAACATCCTGAGAACTACCCCAATCTGCAGGTGCGGATCAGCGGATGGAGCTGGTTCTTTACGCAAATGGAAAAGAAGTTCCAGGATGAATTCATCCGCCGGGCAGAACTGGAGGCAGGATCATGAAAGGATTTATCTTTGATATCAAGCACTTTGCCGTACACGACGGACCGGGAATCCGTACCACGGTATTTCTCAAAGGATGCCCTCTCCATTGTGTCTGGTGCCATAACCCGGAAAGTATTTCTTCTGAAAAACAACTGGGATATATCAAGCATAAGTGTGTGAACTGCGGACGCTGTGCAGCCGTTTGTCCGACAGGGGCACAGTATATGGATGGTACCGGAACACACCAATACGATCGTTCCAAATGCAGCCTCTGCGGCAAATGCACCGAAACCTGTTACGGCAAGGTACTGACTCTGTACGGCAGATATGCAGAAACAGACGAAATATTTGCAGAACTGCTGGAAGACGCCGATTTTTATGAATCCTCCGGCGGCGGTGTTACCCTGTCCGGTGGAGAATGTCTCCTGCAGACTGACTTCTGTGTACAGCTGCTGCAGAAACTGCACACCCATAGTATCCATACTGCAGTGGATACCTGCGGTGCCGTATCGCATGAGAAGCTTCAAATGGTCATGCCGTATACTGATCTGTTTCTCTATGATATAAAGGCTATGGATGAATACATACATAAAAAATGTACCGGAAGCTCCAACCGCTTGATTCTGGATAATCTTCGGGATCTGGATACTGCAGGGAAAAACATTGAAATCCGGATTCCCTGTGTACCGGGGTGGAATATGGATCAGCTTGAGAAAATCGGCGGTTTCCTCAGTTCGCTGCGCCACATAACCGGTGTCAGACTTCTGCCATACCATAATTACGCCGGCACCAAATACAGTTCTCTTGACATGAAAAACACACTCCC
>JAFZET010000123.1 GCA_017560565.1 Clostridia bacterium
ATGGATCACAGCACTGTCCCCGTTGTAAGTAACTTCCCCATCGGAAGCCGTCAGCGTCACCGGCGCACCGCCGCATTTGACCGCAACGCACACATCGTCGTAAGAAACCGCGGAAGCGTTTTCTGCGAACAGATCAAAGCGAATGCCATCCTCCCGATGAACAATAGCCGTGCGCAGGCTGAACAGCGAAACGCCGTCCTTTTCCGGGAACTCTTCATAGAATACGCTGCAGTTGTGAGTAATTCCCTCCTGGTGCTCCCCGGGTTCCAGCGTACCTGTCTGCTTAGTGGAAACTACAGAGGACAGCTGCAGCAGATACTGCGTATCATCTCCCATAATCCAGAGCTTTGCCTCTCCCCGGGTCTGCCCTGTCAGCGCAATGCGCATAGGTGCAGCCACCGCAGTTCCGATACCGCCGCAGCCGTAATCATTTCCACAGTAGTACATACGAAGACCGTCTCCAAGACGAATCACACTGGGGTAGGAAACAGACTGATCCTGCCAGCGCTCTGCCCGGGGCAAATATCCCAATTCTCCAATATCCCGCACTTCGGGAGCAATGGCAAGATTTTCCCCATAGCGGGTACCCCGGTTCCAGTGCAGCCCGTCCACGCTCTCTGCATAAGCAATGGAATAGACGCCCCAGCGGGTACCGATAGCGGAGTACCAGTGCCGCCACATTCCATCAGAATCCCGCAGTACCGGGCCGCCTGTGGAGGCAATGTTTTCATAGTCCCTGGCTGTGGTTCGCTTATGGACCGCACCGTGGCGCACCCAGTGGATACCGTCGGTGGAAGTAGCATAATTGCAGCTTTTCTGCTGATTCAGAAAAATATTGTCACCATTGGAAGGGCATCCGGTGTAAAACAGATGCAGTTTATAAGCACCGTCTTCCAGATCTTCACAGTACAAACCGCCCCCGGCAATGCCAATCAGCGGATAATCCGCCTCTCCCTCCGGGGATATCACCGGATTGTTTTCATATTTTTCCCAATGAATGAGATCCAAAGACCGGGCGATCCCCAATCCGGGAAATGCAGCCAGTCCCTTGCCCGAACCCCGGTTGCCGCTGTAGACCATAAAATAGGTGCCGTCCGGAAGCTTGACAACATGGGGCAGAACACACCAGGCATAGTCAAAATCTCCGGGTGTCTGGCTGTTGCGGATCACCACGCTGTGAAAGGTAAAATTCTCCGGGTCATTTACCGGGGCGGTAGCCAGCCGGATCTGCCGACGCCGGTTTTCGTCATCGGCGGCATAAAAAAGATAGATTGTATTTTTCTCAACAATTGCGCAGGGATTCATGGTGATGGTAGTTCCAAACACACCGTCTGCATGCAAGATAGGACGTTCCCGGCGCACCCACGCAATATTTCGTTTCAGCTCCATCGTTTCTCTCCTGTTCCGCAAGCTGTTTAAATCATTCCGCAAATTGTTTTAACGTATCTCCCGCCATGCGGTATACTGTCCACTCATCCATGGCCTTAGCGCCCAGTGACAGGTAGAAATCAATACTGGGCTTATTCCAGTCAAGGCAACTCCATTCCAGTCTGCCGCAACCCCGTTCCACGGCGATCCGGGCTAATTTTTTCAGTAACGCTTTTCCGTAGCCCTTTCCCCGGAATGCCGGCTCCACATACAGATCTTCCAGATAAATTCCGGCACGCCCCAGGAATGTGGAAAAATTATGGAAAAAGATAGCAATTCCCACTTCCGTCTCCCCTTCCAGGGCAAAGAGTACTTCCGCCTTCTTTTTCTCAAAGATCCATTCCCGCAGGATCTCCTCCGTTGCAACCACATCCTCTGACATATTCTCATACTTTGCCAGTTCTTTTATGAAGTAGAGTATCCGCGACAAGTCCTTTTCTTCCGCATACCGAAAGGTACAGTTTTCCATAATCGTCACCCCATGTATTTTTTCTGTTACATCTCATTATAATCCCAATCCGCACCAACGGCAAGCATAGAATCCCGGATTCTATCCGATTGGCGATGTACTTTCCCATTTTACGGAAAGTAACCGACATATTCTTCGAACAGGGATACGATATACGCTGTCCCTTCCTTTGAAAGTGTGTAATATTTATCACTGCCTACGAGCCAAATACTGGGGCAGTCATCATATGCAATGGCGAATACTTGATCTCCGAAGGTTATGGAGATTTTTTCGTCAAATGGACATCCCACACCAGAGGAACGCTCTGCAGAAGACAGAAATGTTTTTACGGTATACGTTTCTTCTTCTGTAAGGGTCTTGGTCAGTTCTGTGCTATCCCCCTCTCTCTTCCCACAAAATTTTAGCGTAGCATTACCATCATAGTCGATGGAGATCTTGCTGCATCCTATGAGAGAAAAAAGAGAAATAAGGACCAATAAAGCCGCAAATACCCGTTTCATAAAACAGACCTCCTACCTTAATATTTATTATACAAAACAGTATATCATACAGATTGACAAAGCACAACGAAATTAAGAAAGAAAACAGGAAAATCGGCACAAATTGTGCCGATTTTCCATTTTGTTCGTGTTTTTAGCGGACACCGCAGGAGCGGTGTCCCTAC
>JAFZET010000124.1 GCA_017560565.1 Clostridia bacterium
GGGCGGTCTGCTTCTGGGAGATTTTGCGGTGACGGTGGGCTGGCTTTCCCCGGACGTGATCCTGTATATGTCCTTTGTAGCTATAGCCAATTTCACCCAGTCCAGCTATGAGCTTGGGTATGCCTTCAAGTATATGCGGATGCTGATCCTTCTGCTGACAGCCCTGTTTGATGTGTGGGGATTTATCGGCGGTATCGCTCTGGTACTGGTTCTGGCGGCTACCAACAAGACGGAGAACGGCAGACGCAGTTACCTCTGGCCCCTGATCCCGTGGAACGGCAAAGCAATGGCAAGACTGCTGTTCCGGCTGAAAAAAAGAGTATGAAATCATGACACCTGTCTGTATCCGGCAGGTGTTTTTGTCGAATCCCCTTGCAATTCCGGTAAATACGCAGTATAATGTATCATAGAAAATTATGTCATCCGAGGACTGTATGAAAGATTTCAAGAATCAACAGAATATAAAGAATGCCGGGAAAAACGACGGAGAACAGATCTGTGAAATGCGCCGGAGCTGCGGGGGATGCCAGACCTGGAATCTGACCTATGAGGAAGAACTGTCCATGAAAATGGGCAGGCTGATCCGTCTGCTGGGCAGATTCGGTCATGTAGAGGAGATCCTGCCTATGGAGAATCCCTATCACTACCGGAACAAGCTGCAGGCACTTTTCCAGTATAACGGTAAGAACCAGTTCCGATACGGTATCTATCAGGCATCCACAAAGCATATTGTGAAATGCGACAACTGTCTGATTGAAAACAGGGAAGCTGCCCGGATCGTCCGGACCGTGGCACAGCTGCTGACAAAACTGCGGATTCCCGCATGGGATCCTGCCCACAAAAAAGGACTGTTCCGCCATGTGATGGTGCGTTATGCGGCTGCAGACGACAGCTATATGGTGGTGCTGGTGACCGCATCTCCCGTTTTTGCTGCAGGACATGATGTGGCGGAAGAGATCGTAAAAAAGCATCCGAAGGTGAAGAGCGTGATCTGGTGCCGGAACCGGACGGAAACGCCTCTGTGGATGGACAGCGATGGAGAAGTGCTGTACGGCAGTCCCACTATCACGGATAAGCTGGCAGGATGTCTGTTCCGTATCTCCGCCCGGTCGTTCTATCAGGTGAATACCGTGCAGACGGAAAAGCTTTATGAAACTGCTCTGCGGTATGCGGAACTGAAGCCTGCAGATAAAGTAATCGATGCCTACTGCGGGATCGGCACCATCGGTATTGCGGCGGCGAAGAACTATGGCTGTGCATCAGTGATCGGCTTTGACAACAACGAAAATGCCATCCGGGATGCCGGTGTGAACGCACGGATCAACGGACTGGAAAACATGACCTTCCACTGTGCCGATGCCGGAGAGATCACCGCAGAACTGGCAGGAGCCGGTGAAGAGGTACAGGTGCTGTTCGCCGACCCGCCGAGATCCGGACTGGGCAGGGAAATGCTGGAAGCCATTGAAGAAATTGCACCGGAACGAATGGTATATGTGTCCTGCAATCCCGAAACCCTGGCAAAGGATCTGGACTACCTCAGAAAGAACGCCGGTTATCAGGTGAAAAAGATCCAGCCGGTGGATATGTTCCCGCGGACACAGCACTGCGAAGTTGTGGTGCAGCTGGGGCGGAAGGGCTGATTTTCATGAAAATAACCGTTCTGGGAACCGCCGCCGCCACCAGCTTTCCCCTTGCATTCTGCAAATGCAGGGTGTGTGAAGCGGCAAGGCGGAACGGCGGGAAGGACTTCCGGAAGCGTTCTTCGGTGGTGATCAACGGGGATCTGCTGATCGACCTCGGGCCCGACAGTGTGACGGCGTGTTTTCAGTATGGTGTGGATATTTCCGGGATCCGGTATCTTCTGCAGACCCACGCCCATGCCGATCATTTTGACGCAGGGATTTTCGCAACCCGTCACAGGGACTATGCAGCCGCAGATTCTGTCCATCTGGATGTGTTCTGTTCCGAAGGTACTTTCAGGAATATGGACAAGTGGGTCAGAAGTCAGGAGCCCTCCTATGATCTGTACGACGAACAGATCCGGCGGGCGATGCATTTTGATTACCACCCGGTCAGCAAAAATAAGACCATCACATTCGGTGACTATACGGTTCACGCCATCGACTCTCTCCATGACCCGGGGGAAGAGGCACTGGTGTATGTGGTTTCCCACAAAAGCACACATATTCTGTATGGGACGGATCTGCTGCAGTTTGATGATGAAGCGTGGGAAATCCTTGGAAAATACCGGCTGTCTGCTGTGTTTCTGGATCAGACCTACGGCAAGGGCTGTAATGCCGGCGGACATACGGATGCGGGCATGGCGGCACAGTACGTGTCACGGATGCGGAAAATGGGGGTTATTGACGGGAATACGCAGGTCTTTGCGACCCATCTGTCCCATGAGGGCAATGATATACACCATGTAATGGAAGAAGCGGCACAGAAGCACGGGTATCACATCGCCTATGACGGGATGACCGTGGAGGTCGGCTGAAGCCCGCAGAACATATTTTTCCATTTTATTCCCCCGCACCCTTGCAAAACCATACATCTTATGATACAATATAAAAGATACCGCAGAAAACGGAGGTGAGTGTATGCTTGTGGGACTCTGCGGACGGAGTGGTTCCGGTAAAGGCTATATTGCCGCCATGTTTGCCGACAGAGGCATACCATCGGTGGATACCGATAAAGTGTACCGGGATATGACCGGTCCCTGTGAAACGCTCTCTCCCTGTATGAAGGAACTGAAAGAACGATTCGGTGACACTGTTGTTGCCCCGGACGGGTCGCTGGACAGAAGTGCCATGCGTGCGCTGGTCTTCTGGGACGGTACGCCCGGAAACGAGGAGATCTGCCGGAAGAACCTGACGGATCTGAACCGGATCACCCATCTGCATATTCTGAAAGAGACCGAGCGGATGGCGGAAGCGTATCTGAAAGGCGGTGCGGACATGGTGCTGATCGATGCGCCGGTGCTTTTTGAAAGCGGTTTTGATGCCCGCTGTGCCGCGGTGGTATGTGTCACCGCCCCGGAAGAGGTTCGGATCGCCCGGATCATGAAGCGGGACGGAATCGACAGGGAAGCGGCGGAAAAACGTCTCCACAGCCAGATGCCTGCCGAGGAACTGAAAAAACGGTCGGATTATGTCATCGAAAACGATGCGGACCGTCCCACCCTGTATGCCAGAGTGGATGCCGTGATCGAATCTCTGCGGAACCGGCGGAACGGACAGGGGTGACCGGCATGAAACTGAGAAATACCATAGTCCGCAGTGTGGTTATTATTGTGATCCTGTGTCTGGCGATGGTCTGCGGGCTTGTATACCATACCATCTGGCACCGGATCGACCTGAACAACCACCCCCGGGACTTTTCCGAATATGTCTCCCGTTATGCAGCGGAATACGGTGTGCCGGAATACATTCTGTATGCCGTTATCAAAACTGAAAGCGATTTTGAAAGCAATAAACTGTCGGAGAACGGCGAGATCGGTCTGATGCAGCTGTCTCCGGAAACATTTGAATGGCTCACCACCATGACCAAAGAGGACAAGGATCCCGGTATTCTCTACGATCCGGAAACCAACATCCGTTACGGTGCCTACATGATGTCCTATCTGTACACCGAGTACAGCCGCTGGAATACTGTGTTTGCTATCATGGATGCCGGACAGGATACAGTGGAGCAGTGGATGGCTGACCGGAAGCTGGTGGACGAGCTGGGCAATCTGATTGTCTTCCCGGATGAGAAGACGGAAACCTATGTCAATCAGGTGAACGGGACCATGGAGATCTACCGGAACCTGTACTATACCAATCCGTAAATTTTTCCACACAAGAAAGGAATACAAATATGGCAGACAAGACCAAGGGACAGCAGCTTCGCGAAGACCTGTTCTATAAGAAGAAGAGTGCATTTGAACTGAAAACCGCCGATGAGCTGAAGGAAGTTATGGAATACGCCAAGGAATATATGCATTACCTGGACGTAGCCAAGACCGAAAGAGAAGCGGTGATCTATACCATCGAAAAGCTGGAAGCAGCCGGCTTCAGAGAATACAAGCTGGGCGAAAAGCTGGAAGCAGGCGACAAGATTTACTATAACAACAGAGGCAAGAGCCTGTTTGCCATCCGCATCGGTACTGAAGATATCGAAGAAAACGGTATCCGTATTCTGGCGGCTCATGTGGACTCTCCCCGTCTGGATCTGAAGCAGCATCCCCTGTATGAATCCGAACACTTCGGTTATCTGAAGACCCATTACTACGGCGGCGTGCGGAAGTACCAGTGGGTTACCATTCCTCTGGCTCTCCACGGCGTTGTTACCAAGAAGAACGGCGAAACCGTAGAGATCCGCATCGGCGACCAGCCCGGCGATCCCGTACTGTGCATCACTGACCTGCTGCCTCACCTGGCAAAGGATCAGAACGGTCGTGCTCTGGGCGGTGCTTTTGACGGCGAAGGCATGAACGCCATCATCGCTTCCTCTCCCTATATCGAAGAAGACGGTACCGTTACGCCCGCTGACGAAAAGATCAAGCTGAACGTGCTGGCAGCCCTGAACGAAAAGTACGGCATCATCGAAGCCGACTTCATGAGTGCAGAACTTACCATCGTTCCCGCCGGCAACGCACAGGACGTAGGTCTGGATCGCTGGCTCATCGGTGCATACGGTCACGACGACCGTGTATGCGCATACACCGAAATGACCGCTCTGATCGAAAACAAGGACACCGAACACACCGTTATGATGGTTCTGGCCGATAAGGAAGAAACCGGTTCCAACGGCGTATCCGGTATGAAGGGTCACATTTTCATGGATCTGATCGACGAGCTGGCCTGCGAACTGGGTGCTAACCCCTCCGTGATCCGTGCACACTCCAAGTGTCTCTCCGCTGACGTTACCGCCTGCTACGACCCGCTGTATGCCGGTGTCAGCGAAAAGCGGAACACGGCTCTGATCCACTGCGGCGTAGGTATGGCAAAGTATACCGGCGGCGGCGGTAAGTCCAATACCAGCGATGCATCCGCAGAATTTGTGGGCGAAATCCGCAACCTGCTGGACGAAAACGGCGTAATCTGGCAGACCTCCGAACTGGGTAAGGTAGACCAGGGCGGCGGCGGTACCGTTGCCATGTTCATCGCCGAAATGAACATTGATACCGTGGACCTGGGTGTTCCGGTTCTGTCCATGCACGCACCTTTTGAAATCATCTCCAAGGCAGACCTGTTTGAAACCCACCGTGCATTCTGCGCATTCTGTAAATAATCGAATAAAACGATGACCGGCTGGGGAAATGTTTCTGTCAAAGGAGGCATTTCCCCAATCGGAGTTTCATCCCCTGTCTGCTGTGCGGCGGGGGCTTTTAGTGCAAGACTAACGCTGGCGGATACAGCGTAAATGGAGTATAAAGATGACGACACAGAAAATTATGGATGCGAAACTCCGGGAAATGGGTATCGTCCCGGTTGTGAAGATCGATGATGCAGCTCAGGCACTGCCTCTTGCCGATGCTCTGATCGCAGGCGGACTGCCCTGTGCAGAGATCACCTTCCGTACCGATGCTGCGGCAGACGCCATCCGTCAGATCCGCGAAAACTGTCCGGATATGCTGGTGGGTGCGGGGACTGTCCTGACCGTTGAACAACTGGAAAGAGCTGCGGAAGCCGGTTCCCAGTTTATCGTTGCGCCCGGTCTGAATCCGGAAATCGTGAAAGCGGCGCAGGCGAAGGGTCTGCCCGTCTACCCCGGCTGTGCGACACCCACCGAAGTGGAAGCTGCCATGGCAATGGGACTGCGGACGGTAAAATTCTTCCCGGCAGAAGCGGCAGGCGGTACGGCTATGCTGTCTTCTCTGGCAGCTCCCTACAGCCAGATCAAGTTCATGCCCACAGGCGGCATTGACAAAACCAATCTGAACAGCTATCTGAAGCTGCCCAATGTGATTGCCTGCGGCGGGAGCTTTATGGTAAAATCCGCATGGCTGAACGAAGGCAGCTGGGAGGCCGTCAAGGCGGAAACCGAAGCCGCAGTGAAGACTATGCTGGGGCTGGAAATGGGACATTTTGCCATTATGGCAAAGGATAGGGATGACCTTACTGCCAGTGCGGGTGCGCTGGGGGAACTGCTCTGCCTGCCTGCAGCTATCAATCCAGACGGCAGAGGTGCCATGGTGGGCGGTGCTTTTGAAGTGCTGAACGCCAGCGAGGAAGGGCTGTACCCCCACGCCGCTCTGCTGACCAACGATCCTGCAAGGGCAAAAGCATGGTTTGAACGCCGCGGCTACAGCTTCCGGGAGGAAACCTGTCAATATGACGAAAAGGGTGCCCTGAAGGTTGTGTATTTTGACGGCGAATGGTGCGGCATCCGGATGCATCTGCTGAAAAAGA
>JAFZET010000016.1 GCA_017560565.1 Clostridia bacterium
GATGTTGTTTGCATATTCCACAACGCCGGTCACGTTGTTGGCAGTGCCGGGGGTGGCAACGCCGATGAAAGCGATGTCGTCCATACCGATGCCCATTTCTTCCATGAGCTTTCTGGACAGAGCTGCCATGTCGGCAATGATGGGATCCGCACCGCGTTCCGGCTTGGTGGGCACGCTGCCCTTCTTTACGATTTCAAATTTTTCATTTACGATACCGATAGCAATGTTGGTACCGCCAAGGTCTACACCGATAGTATACATTATGTAGTTCCGCCTTTCAAAAATGTGCACCTGCCGTGGTCAGACAGGCACCTTTGGTATTATTATAATAAACGCATGGGGATTTGTCAAGAGATATGTGAGATAAGTACGAAATTCACAGAAGGATGTACCCGCCTGCGGTCTTTTACAGCCCCAGAACCTCCGCCAGTTCATCGATGGTCTTGTCAAACACAGCCAGTGCGTCTGCCACAACGGTGGGACTGGTCAGGTCGATGCCGGCGATCTTCAGCTCTTCCAGAGGATAGTCGGAGCCGCCGGTGGACAGGAATTTCAGGTAACCGGATGCGTCACCGGTTTCCAGAATCCGGGAAGCGATGGCCACAGCGGAGCAGAATCCGGTGGCGTACTGGTAAACATAGAACGCCCGGTAGAAGTGGGGGATGTAGCTCCATTCCACGGCGATGTTGTCCTGCATACCGGCTTCGCTGTAGTACAGCTTTTCCAGATCCAGATAGATCCCGTTGAGGCATTCGGCGTTCAGGGTTTCCCCCGCCTGTTCCTTTACGTGGGCGATCCGTTCAAATTCGGCGAACAGGGTCTGGCGGAATACCGTAGTCCGGAAACCTTCCAGGAAGTGATTCAGGATATACGCCTTTCTTCTGGGGTCGGTTTCGGTTTGCAGCAGATACTTGGTCAGCAGCACTTCGTTCACGGTAGAGGCCACTTCCGCCACCAGAATCCGGTAGTCGTGGTTGGGGAAATCCTGGGTGGTGTCGGAGAACCAGGAGTGCATGGCGTGCCCCAGCTCATGCGCCAGCGTAAAGGCATCGTCCAGGGAATCGGTGTAGTTCAGCAGAACATAGGGATGGACACCGTACACGCCCATGGAGTAGGCACCGGAGTGCTTGCCGGGGGTTTCGTATACGTCGATCCAGTTTTCGCTGAAAGCACGGTCCAGCAGTGCCGCATATTCTTCGCCCAGAGGTGCCAGCGCCTTTTTTACCAGTGCACAGCCGTCGGCATAGGGCATGGGATATTCCACATCCGCCACCATGGGGCAGTACAGGTCGTATACGTCGATATCGTTCAGACCCAGGGCGGCTTTCCGCAGACGGAGATACTTCTGCATGGACGGCAGGGCACTGTGTACCGCTTCGATCAGACTGTCGTACACGGCAACGGGTACATTCCCGCCGAACAGAGCACTTTCACAGGCACCTTCATACCCGCGGATGTCAGCGGACATATTATCCTTCTTGACATTGCCCGCATACAGGGTGGCGAAAGTGTTGTTGTATTTCTTATAGGTGCCGAACATGGTGTTGAAGGCTTCTTCCCGGACTCTGCGGCAGGCGGATTCCCGGTACACGCCGAAATTGCCGGAGGTCAGCTGGGCATCATTGCCGTCTTCGTCAGTGATGTGGGGGATTTCCATTTCCACGTCGGTGAACATGGTGTACACATCGTTTGCGGTGCCGGTGATCTTTGCTACTTTGGAGAGGATTTCTTCGCTCTTTGCATCCAGCGTGTGCGCCTTGCCCCGGACCACATCTTCAAAGTAGTGGCGGTAGGTGGCAAGCCGTGGGTTTTCCAGATATGTGTTCAGTGTGTCTTCGGGAATCTCCAGGATTTCCGGCTCCAGAAAAGCAGCGGCGGTCATCAGTCCGATCCCGGCGGTCTGGGTCTTGCCCATCATGACCTGTGCGGCGGGATTACCCCCGTCAATGGAATACTGCAGATAGGCATAGCAGCTTGCTTTCTCCAGCTTTTCCATAGCGGCGGAGAAGGTGTCCATGGCGTCCGCCAGTACATCGCTGCTTTCCGCCAGTCTGCCGCGGAAGCCGGTCAGGGTTTCGGTCAGCCCGGCACAGGCGGCAAGATCCTCGTCAAGCCCTTCGGCGTCTTTGTAAATATGGGTAAAATCCCATGTAAATCCGGGTGCAATGGTGTTTCTGTCCTGCATGATAATCTCCTTCCTATGCATAAAGACGATTTTTCGGGATATGTTTGACATATAATATTGTATATTCTACCACGGGGCAGGGAAGATGTCAATGGTTCTTTCCTGCCAGCCGGCATATAAGCCGACATATAAGCCGGCATATTTCTCTATTGACATTTTTTACTGTATCCTGTATACTATGAACAGCAGAACCGATACTTATTTTATAAATAAAGGAGACATTTACATGGAACTCAAGGGATCCAAGACCGAGAAGAATCTGCAGGCAGCCTTTGCCGGTGAAAGCCAGGCCAGAAACAAGTATACCTATTTTGCATCCGTAGCAAAGAAGGAAGGGTACGAACAGATCTCCGCCATCTTCCAGCAGACCGCTGACAACGAAAAGGAACACGCAAAGATGTGGTTCAAGCTGCTGGGCGAACTGGGCAATACTGCGGAAAACCTGGAAGCCGCCGCTGCCGGTGAAAACTACGAATGGACCGATATGTACGCCACCTTCGCCAAGGAAGCCGAAGAAGAAGGCTTTGAAGAAATCGCCGCCAAGTTCCGCCTGGTAGCAAAGATCGAAAAGAGCCACGAAGAACGGTACCTGAAGCTGCTGTCCAATGTGCAGATGCAGCAGGTATTTGAAAAGAGCGAAGAAATCATGTGGGAATGCCGGAACTGCGGTCATCTGGTGATCGGCAAGAAGGCACCCCAGGTATGCCCCGTATGCGCACATCCCCAGAGCTACTTTGAAGTGAGAAAGGAAAACTACTGAGTTATGGCACTGGATCAGAACCAGCCCCTGGTCATGCAGCCTGCCTCCATGCACAAGCTGTCGTACGGTCTGTTTGTGCTCAGCGCGAGACAGGACGGCCGGGACAACGGCTGTATTGTCAATACCGTGATCCAGGTGACGGAAAATCCCCGCCGGATCTCCGTAGCGGTGAACAAGAACAACCTGACCCATGACATGATCCTGGCTACAGGGGATCTGAATGTGTCGGTGATCAGCACGGATGCGGATTTTGATCTGTTCCGGAAGTTCGGCTTTGCCAGCGGCCGGGATACGGACAAATGGGCCGGAGAAGTGCAGTGCCGCACCGCCAACGGTCTTCTGTATGTGGTAAGGGGTACAAACGCCGTTCTCTCCGGAAAAGTGACCCAGACAGTATCCTTTGAGACCCATACCGTCTTCTATGCGGATGTGATCGAAGGCTGTGTGCTGGAAGATATTCCTTCCATGACCTATCAGTATTATTTCGACCACGTGAAGCCGAAGCCGGCGGCAGCGTCTGACGGAGAGAAGAAAAAATGGGTATGCCAGATCTGCGGCTATACGTATGATGGCGACAAGCTGCCTGCGGATTACGTATGCCCGCTCTGCAAGCACGGCGCCGACGATTTCGTTCTGGAATGATCAGGAACGCATATCTCTGTATAACAGCAAAAAAACGTCTTTCTGTTTCCGGAAGGATGTTTTTTCATACAAAAGATCCCGCCTGTGCAGAATTCAGGTTTCTGCGGCAGACGGGATCCGTTTTTTCTTATTCAGCCTTTTCAGCCTTTTCCACAGTGAAGGCGCAGACCTTGTCCAGGGCGCCAACCAGAATTTCCACTTCCTTGTCGGACAGCTTTTCGGCAGCGGCGTTTACCAGCTGTCTGTGGTATTCGTCATGCTTTACGCAGGCTTCTTCTCCGGCGGCGGACAGGTGAATAAATACCACGCGGCGGTCACGGGGGGTGTAGCTCCGTTCCAGATATCCCTTGCTTACCAGGGTGTTTACGGCAGTGGTCAGAGATCCGGGGGAAACGCACAGGAACTTGGCGATGTTGGCCATGGTGTTCTTCTGATCTGCACAGAGCTTTTTCACAGCAGCCAGCACGTGTACTTCTCTCACAGACAGATCTGCCGCACAGTGTTTGCGCAGGTATGCTTCTTCCAGGATCAGCAGATTGTTGAAAGCGGATACGAAAAATTCGTTGATTTTCTGATTTTGAATGTCTTGCACGGCTGTGCCCTCCGATACGTATGATGATGTATGTGGTTATTTAATCGTCACTGCAGATACTATACCATTTTTTCGCAGGATTGTCAATCATCTTACAGTAACTTTTTGTAAATATTTCGTGTCATGAAATAGATGCAAAAAACCAAAAGTTTGTGTCCGTATCGATCAGAGGTGAAATATTCCGAAATATATGTTATTTTTGCACGGAATCTTTGGAGCGGGGCGGACGCAGGCTGTTTCTCTCCCAGAAAACCCCGTCCTCGTATCCCTGGATCCGCCGATCGGTATCCGCAGCCGCCAGCCGTTTTTCACAGAGACAGCAGTAGGTGCTCTCCCTTTCGATGCCGATGGAATGACGCCCCAGCTTCTTTGCCGTCACACAGGTGCTGCCCGATCCGGCAAAGGGATCCAGAACCACGTCCCCCGGAGAAGAACTGGCGAGAATCAGCTTGGCAAGGAGTTTTTCCGGTTTCTGGGCGGGGTGATCCGTGTTTTCCGGCATGGACCAGAAGGGAATGGTGATGTCGTCCCAGAAGTTGGAGGGGCAGGTGTCACGGTAACGACCGTCAGCGGTTTCTTCCCAGTCTTTCGGCGCACCGTTTTCCCGGTAGGGTGCCAGTACCCGCCGCCTCTGCCGTACCGCATCCAGATGAAACGTGTAGCGGCTGCTTTTGGTAGCAAACCAGATGTCCTCCATGCCGTTTTTCCAGTTGGCCGCAGCTCCCCTGCCCTTTTCCCTCTGCCAGGTGATCCGATTGCGGAGAATGGCTGACTGTGCCAGAAGGGGGGCAAGGAGGATCCCCGTCTGCCAGTCAGCACAGACATATAAAGACCCCTCCGGCTTCAGAATCCGCAGTACTTCGGTCAGCCACCGCCGGGTGAAGTCTTCATACTCAGCCGCCGCCATCCGGTGAAAATCCGTATCGCCGTACCGCTTGTCCAGATTGTATGGCGGATCCGCAATCACCAGATCCACACTTTCCGACGGCAGAAGAGGCAGAACGGCAAAGGTATCTCCCAGAATGGTTCTGTCCAGCACAGAATCCGGTGTTTCCAGCCTTTCCGTTACGCTGACACACCGGTCAAGATATTTCTTTCCTTCCTCCGAATCCGGAGCAACACGAATGGTTTTATTGCGCATACAGGGTTCCTTCCGTTTAAACAAGCAATAGAGAACAGCGGATACTGTCCTCTATTTGCTGAATTTCGTATGGGTGCAGACGGCAGGTTCGCTTTGCAGGAATCTGGTAATTCTGAATTCGATGATGATTAACTCGGTTTTGCAAAAACGGAAACCATGCGGGGCAGGATGTGGGCATCCCGCCCTGCGGTTTATATCGTTTACTCAGCCAGCAGCAATTTAGTTAATCATCGTTCACTTAATTTACTCAGCCTGCGTAATCGGGGAAGAACAGATCCCGTACAGCTTCGTAGTGTTTCATAACGGCCTTTTCCTGCTGTGCCACGAAAGTGGGCAGGGCGGTATTGCCCTTCAGAATATTGGCGGTCTTGTATACGAATCCGGAGAATGCATCGTAGATGAAGTCAAAGCCGAGGCAGCGTCCGTTGAGAATGGTGTCGATCATGGCGATGGAAGCTTCGTCACGGGCGCCCTTGTACTTCAGAACTACGTCATAGTACTGGGGGATAACGGTCTTCCAGGTTTCGGCGGACAGGGCAGCGAACATGGTGCCAACGAATTCGTCACGGGTCACGGTCAGAGGAACAGCGGAGGAGCTGATGGAGCCGCCTGCCACAGTGTAGTAGG
The DNA here is from genome assembly GCA_017560565.1 of Clostridia bacterium. Taxonomy (GTDB): domain Bacteria; phylum Bacillota; class Clostridia; order Oscillospirales; family CAG-272; genus UMGS1696. The sequence goes on from JAFZET010000016.1 coordinate 5,948, forward strand.
TGTCCTGCGCTTCGTCAAACTTGGGGTAAGGCACGATGCCGTAGTCGAAATCGCAGTCGTCACGGTACCGGTTTACGGAGTCGCCCAGTACGCCGGTGGTGAAGATGGCGGTCTGTTCCACGAACATATCGGCATTGCCCTTGGCGTCGGCGGTTACGTTATAGGAGCCCTGGCTGCCGTACAGGAGGGTTTTGAGCTTGTCAATGCCGTCCACGGAGCGTTCATCGGAACCGAAAGGCACGCTGATTTCACCGGTCTCGGACATGGCCATGATATCCAGATCGAAGGAATACAGGTATGCCACGGTGGAGTTGGACTTTTCGCCGGAGAAACCGTACAGGTCGCCGTTACCCACTGTGCCGTCACCGTTGGTATCCTGGTAGATGGAGGCTACGTTTTCCAGCAGATAGTCAATAGTCCAGCGGCCTTCGTTGACTACGGTGTAGGGATCTTCCATGTTGTTGTTGACAACCAGATCCTTGTTGAAGTAGTAGCAGTAGGTGTTGGAGGCAAGGGAGAGGCAGATATCGCTGCAGGTCAGGAACATCCTGCCGTTGATGGTCAGGTTTTCCACGGCATACTGGGGATACCAGGGCTTGGAGAAGTCGATGCCCAGCTCATACATATTCCGGAAGATCCCCTGCATGGAGTGCTTGCCGGTATACATGGTGTGACCCATGTACAGGTCGTATTCGTCGTTGCCGGAGAGGACGGAATTCTTGATGTCCATGGCAAGCTGTTCTTCAGCCCCCACGTTATGTACGATCTTGGCATTGAACCGGTCTTCCACGGTCATGTTCCGGTTGTATACGGCGTCGTCCAGGGTGTCACCGGTCATTTCTTCCACGTACTGGAATTCACTGTACCGTTCCTGATAGATCATACGGAATTCCTCGCCGCTGAAGTCCTTGTCAGTCAGCCCGTCATCCACCAGTTTTCTGGCTTCCAGAGAGTCGGTTTCCGCTTCGGTTTCCACGGGAGCGATATCAGCAGAAGTATCGGCAGTGGTTTCCGCTTCCCCGCCGCCGCAGGAGAGGAGAGAAGAAGTGCAGAGCAGGGCTGCAAACAGCAGGGGAAGAATACGCTTTTTCATAATGTAAATCTCCTTGGATTCTTATAATCGATAGTTTCGTCAACCCTGTGCTTTCAGATCGGCGATCAGATCCATCAGATCAGCAATGGCCTTTTCACACTTGGGCATATTCTTGGCAACGGCGGAAGCAAAGTCGCCGCTGGGCTGCTGCAGGGTGTTCTGCCACGGTGTACGTACAATATCCCACCAGGGAGACTGACCCAGGTCAGCTACATTGCTGCCCGTGATGATTTCCAGCATTTCCACAGAGGTCTGGTCACGGAGATAACGGTTCTTCAGAGCATTTTCATAGTATGCCGGGCGGACAATGTTCAGGGATTCCGCAGCCATGGCTTCCTTGATCACGCAGACTCTTTCCAGATCGGTGGAGCAGGCCAGAGGTACGGAGATCCCGTAGCCGTCCTGCATGGAGTAGTAACGATCCTGGTCTTCACTCCACTTGGGCAGGGGTACGATGCCGTAGTCATCTTCCATGTCACCCATGGTGGGAAGCAGTCTGGTGCCGTTGCAGATGAACAGGCTGTTGCCCTGCTTGAACAGTTCCGAACCGGCGATGCGGCTGGATTCAGCGGTGCCGAACTGCTTGAAGGTGTCCAGCATGAAGCCGTTCATCTGGCAGTAGCTGTGGCAGAGCTGGAAGGCGTCAAAGAGCACTTCCTTCTGGGATGCCACCGGTACACCGTCGATGACGTCTACCAGCAGGTTGCCGGTACCGTAATAAGCCACAAGGGAGATTCTGTCCCATTCGGTGATGTAGCCGAACCGGTCGTCCACGGTCATCTGTCCGTCACCGTTCAGGTCCATGATAGCCGCTTCCGCCATCTGGTAGTTCTTTTCGATGGTCCATGTGCCGTTTTTCACCAGTTCATAGGGATCGTCCAGATTCAGGTTTTCCACAAGCTGCTGGTTGAAGAAGATACAGGTACCGCCGGGATTGGTGTCCATGGCGGAGTATGCCATCAGGGTGATCCCGTCAATGGTAAGGCTGTCGTTGATGGACTGCATATACCAGGGTTGGCTCAGGTCAGCAATGGGCAGGCTGGAGGCTGTGGGCACAAACCCTTCCAGTACCAGATTGTAGGTGTCACGGAAGGACATATAGGCAAGGTCGGTGTCGTCACTCTGGGCACGTCCGGCATTGCGCATGAATTCCGATACCTTGGAATAATCCGTGTACAGATACAGGGTCTGGTCAAAGGTGATGTCATACTTTTCTTCGATCAGAATGTTGCGCTGGTAGATGGCGTCATCAATGATATCCCCGCTGGGTTCGTCAACGTGCGCCGGATTTTCCTCAAAGGCAATGATCCGGTAGGCATAAC
>JAFZET010000017.1 GCA_017560565.1 Clostridia bacterium
CCCGGTACTATACCGACAATCATGGCGTCTGTTCCGGCATCGGAATCTGCTTTGATCTGTGCAGAGGCGAGGAGAATATTGCTATCCGGCAGGATATATACCATTGCTGGCTTGACAGACATGGTGAATACACTGCACTTTTTCAGGAAATGACAAGCAGCTTTTCCAGAGTTCCCCATGGACATCTGCACCGGAAATCTCTCCTGTGGCTGCTTCTGGACAAAATGATAACCGATATGGAGAACCTTTCGGAACTGGGCAGACTGATCGCTCCGGCACTGCGTCACCTGAAGCTCCATTATCGGGAAAACGAACCGGTTTCCGTGTATGCCGATGCCTGCCGTCTTTCAGAAAGTCATTTCCGGAGAAAATTTCTGGAATATACCGGAATGACACCTGTGGAATACCGTGATTCCCTGCGGTTTGAAGAAGCAAAGAGGCTGTATGCGGGCGGTATGTCCATGGTACAGATCGCAGAGCAGGTAGGCTTCTGCGATGCATCCTACCTCAGGAGGCTTTACCGCAAGCGAACCGGCAGCCATTTCCGGGACTATCATCTGCCGGAAATCACATAATCAGAAAGATAAGAGGATTTTATGGGATATCTGTTTGTTGCTCTGGCACTGCTCTGCGGAATCACCAAAGGATTCTGCGGCAAAAAAACCAGCGGTCTTCTCAGCACGTTTTCATCCGCCATGCTGTTCAATGCGATCCGTATGCTGATCTGTGTCCCCATCGGACTGCTGTTCGTTGCGATTTATACCGGTTCTCTTGCCGGACTTGTCATTGATGGCGAGACACTGCTCATCTCTGCCGTCACCGGGATTTCCACATCGGTATTTGTGGTTACATGGCTGGTTTCTGTCCGTACGGGAGCATACATGATGGTGGATATATTCCCGACTCTGGGCGTTATCATACCGGTGGCTGCCTGCAGGATCTTTTTCGGTGAACCGGTCAGATGGAATCACCTTGTGGGGATTCTTCTTTTAGGCGCAGCTGCTTATATCATGTGTACATACAACCAGTCCATTGGCAAAGCAAAACTGAGCGGCGGTTCGCTGCTCCTGCTGACGGCGTGCGGCTGTGCCAACGGACTTACTTCCTTCTGCCAGAAATGGTTCCAGTACCGGAGCAGTACGGATGCTTCCGTTTATAATTTCTATACCTACTGCTTTTCCGCCGCCACACTTCTGTTTTGCTGGATGATCGTCCATAAGAAACAGGAACAAACAGAAGGCACCGGTGTATCCTCAAAACTCCGCAGTCTGGGTATCTATGTCGGTATTATGTCCCTGTGTATTTTCCTGCACTCCTATTTTTCCACACTGGCGGCTGCATGGCTTCCCTCCTCCCAGCTGTATCCGCTGATGCAGGGCGGTGCGCTGGTGCTGTCCCTGCTGATGTGTGCTGTATTCTTCGGAGAAAAGATCACAGCCAGATGCCTTGCCGGGATCGCTGTGGCTTTTGGTGCCCTGCTGTGCATCAATCTCCTGTGAGATGCAGGTATCGGATCATGGGAATATTCCGCATCTCGGTATCGAGCACATCTTCGGTTTTATGATCATGTCCATGCATGGCTTGACGGTGCGCTCTATTGGAATGCGCCGTGTGGAATTCAACATACTGAAATCTAAATTTTAGAGATTCCTATTATAAAAAGCAGGAGGTTAGGATACATAACTGTCCATTGGTTTCCGTGTATACAATGGTAAACGCACATTACACCGGGTTTTTGAGTCAATGAAAAACTTAGACTATCATCTGTGGCATTACAACTTGGAAAGCAGTATTTCACTGAGATTCTTTCTTGCAGAACAGATATTGATTTTGTGCGCCTGATCCCCAACATAAACCGTCGGAAATATCACCTCATCGGATTGACATATAACCGCATATCAGAAGAAGAGCTGTTTCGGACGATCCGTAAATACGATACCGAAGACGACTGGACATATTATTTATCCGACGAACAGTTGAAAGAATATTGCGGACAATACGTGTCCCAAAACAGGTTCTTCGATGAAAAATTCAGGGAATACAGCATTCCGTCGTATGACACATCCACCAATCGAGAAGAGGTCTTGAATGACATCGTTGAACATCTGGAAGACAGGTGCGCATGGGAACCGGAAACGATTGCCATGTAAACGGCTGTTGCCGTTAGTTCTGATATAAATATTTCCCGAAATCAAGTATAAAGCTCCCTCTTTTACAAATACTAACAACACAAATCTGTAAACAAAGGAGATTTATATAAATGAAAGCAACCGGAATTGTACGCCGTATTGACGACCTGGGCAGAGTCGTCATCCCCAAAGAAATCCGCAGAACCATGCGTATCCGCGAGGGCGACCCGTCGTTGATGATATTGACACAGTTGGACAGATTTTTAATATCAATACATAGTGTTGTTAATCGTTATATGGATCCGGGTATTTCTGCTTACTAATAGGATTATTCGCAACTTATATCACGGAAGCAGCAAGAACCTCACTTTTCGATGATTTTGAAAGGTGAGGTTCTCATAATTTCATTCATCACAATTCCCGTATTTTTCAACTGTAAGTTTACCAAGAGTTTCCGTCATCTTACAGATATAATCCGGTTTTATGGATGCATCGCCGGTTTCAGCGATGACAGAGGCCGCATAGACACTGCAGCGTTTTTGTGGGTACATCCCACACATTCCTTGGGCATACGTATAGTCTCCGTATAAGCGCGTACAGCATCCCAGGCGGCTTTAAATCCCATATCCGCAATCTTATACCCCTCATTGGGGAACACCCAGGTGACCCAGAATGCCGTTCTGCCAGCTCGACAACGTATATGTTCACCTTCTTCTGAAGCACAGTCTGTGTCTTCGTCAACAGGAATATCGGATTATTTCCGAAGCTGTTCCGGGGTCATATACTGTTCCCTGCATCATGAAGACGGCGTATGTTGTTCTTGACCACATCACATACAGGTTTACCGCTAGCATATATGAATGAAGACCAAATGGGTTCACCAGTTGGGGTGGTTCTTACTTTTTGTTCCATAAATTGTATCCCGCTTTCATGTAGGTAAATATTGGTACAATACCACTTATACTTATACATAATAAATTATACCACCGCATGTTGTCTTTGTTAATATTTTTTAATAAAACTAATTGTATAGTTTTTCACCCCAAGTAAATACGCTAAAGGTTTAATTTGGATCGTTTGTTTAAAGGTATCAATCGAGTGTTTATCCCCTGTATTTATTGACAAACCGTATATAGTGTGCTATAATTAATC
>JAFZET010000125.1 GCA_017560565.1 Clostridia bacterium
CGGCTCCATTCACCCCTACACCAAGTTCGTTGGCCAGGTTTACGTTCTGACTGAAAAGGAAGGCGGCCGTCAGAAGCCCTTCTTCTCCGGTTACAGACCTCAGTTCTACTTCAGAACCACCGACGTTACCGGTACCATCAAGCTGCCTGAAGGCGTTGAAATGTGCCGTCCTGGTGACAACGTAGATATGGGCGTTGAACTGATCACCCCCATCGCTATCGAAAAGGGTCTGCGTTTCGCTATCCGTGAAGGTGGTCGTACCGTAGGTTCCGGCGTTGTTGCTGATATCGAAGGCTAATAGCTGAATACTCCTTGCATCTGCGCTGCATTTATGAAAGGATAAACTTATGAAGTATAGAAGAAGCGTTTCTGCTCTTCTGGCACTTCTGCTGCTGGTTCCTTCCATTGTGAGCTGTTCACCGAGCGGCTCAGGCGAAGATACAACAGATACCAATACCCTCGGTACCGAAAATACCGGGGGTATTTCTACATCTGCGGACCAGACAGAGCCGGAAGAACCTCTCGATCTGCCGGACAGAGATTTTGACGGACAGAATTTCCATTTTTTTGTCATGGGAATTGAGCGGAATGCCAACAACTATTCCGTAGAGATTTATGCGGAAGAACAGACGGGCGAAGTCATTAACGATGCTGTTTATACACGGAATCTCTCCCTTGCCGAAACCTACAACTTCACCATCACCGAAACACCCAGCGCTGCAGGTGAAGACCTTGCCGCTACGGTTGAAAAGCTGGTAACGGCCGGTGATGATACATACCAGGTTGCCATGCTGAACCTGTCCAACGGTTCTTACCTGATGAACAAAGGTATGCTGGCTGACCTGAATCAGATGCCTCACATGGATATGTCCAAATCCTGGTGGGATGGTGCCATTGCGGAAGACCTGACCATCGGCGGCAAACAGCTTGCTGCTATGGGCGATATCAATATCATGGACAACAATGCTACATGGGCAGTTTTCTTCAACAAAAAGCTGATGATCGACAACGGTCTGGAATTACCTTATGATATGGTTCGTGAAGGAACCTGGACTTACGATCAGTTCCATGTTATGTCCCAGACAGTTGCCATGGATCTGGACGGCAACGGTTCCATGGATGACCAGGATCTCTGGGGGACTGTCGGTGCTGCGGAAAACACCACTTTCATGTTTTTTGCCTCCGGTGAACGCTTCACGGAAAAAGACGAAAACGATATTCCTCAGCTGAAGCCTCTTTCCGACAGAACCTATTCCGTACTGGAAGCTATTTTCGCCATTCAGTGTGATAACGACTCCACTCTGCTGGTTGAAAATGCCAAAAAGTCCTACAGCAACGCATGGAGCGATCTGATCCGCGCCAATTTCCGCAATGACCTGGGTTTGTTTTACGTAGCAGGGCTTTTGACCTATACCCTAATGCGGGAAATGGAAAGCGAATACGGTCTGCTGCCCCTGCCCAAGCTGGATGCTGCACAGGCAGAATACAACACCACCATCAACCAGGGGAACTGTTCCACCGTTACCGTGCCGATTTCCTGCAAGGATCTGGACGGTGTGGGTTTCATGCTGGAAGCCCTGGCACACGAAAGCCAGTCCACCCTGACCCCCGCTTACTTTGATGTGGCTCTGCAGCGGAAATACATGAGTGATGAAGAAAGCCGCGATATGCTTGCCATCATTCTGGAGAACCGTACCGTTGATCTGGCAGTAGCCTTTGGCTGGGGCAATATTTTCGGTACCCTTTCCGACATGACAAAATCCAAGAATACTGACTTTGCTTCCAAGTATGCTTCCATTTCTCCCACCATCGAATCTTCCATGCAGAAGTTCGTGGATAATGTAATCGGTCAGTGATCTTTTGTTTGTCCCTTTCGGAATCTGTGAACTCCATATTTTACCCATTGGAGGCAGCTTATGTTTATTGATATTCACACCCATGCCTATCGGATCACACCGCCAATGTATCAGTTCTGCACACCGGAACAGCTTCTGAAACGCTATGAAACCATGAAAGTGGATCTGGCGGTCATCCTACCCATTGTCAGTCCGGAAATCTATTTTCCGCAGGCAGTAGAGGATGTGCTGGAAATGTGCGATAAGTGGCCGGATCGGTTTGTACCATACTGCAACATTGATCCCCGGAGTATGTATAACTCCCCGTTTTCTCCGCTGGATCGGATCATGGAACATTATAAGTCCCTTGGATGCCGTGGAATCGGGGAGATCATGCCCAGCTACTCCATGATGGATCTGAAAATGCAGAATCTGTTTGCCTGCGCAGAAAAGGTTGGTCTGCCGGTAGTCTGTGACGGTACCGGACAGATGAAGGGAGACTTCGGGGTCTATGACGATCCGGGTCTGCCCCAGCTGGAATATACCCTGCTGGCATTCCCCAAGCTGAAGATCTTCGGTCACGGCTCTATTTTCTGGGGGGAAATTGCCAAGCTGGAAACCGTGGGAGAACGAACCGTGTTCTTTACGCCCTACGGACGACAGGTGGCTCATTTCCCGAAAACACCAGTGGAAGAGGAGGGTGCGGTACCCAAGCTGATGCGGCGGTATCCCAACCTGCTTGGAGATCTTTCGGATCCCTGTGCCTACAATGCCATTGCCCGGGATGATCATTACGGTCCCCGCTTCCTGTCCGAATTTGCTGACAGACTGTATTTCGGTACGGATATGTGCTTTGAAGGCATGACGGTGGAACTGGATTCTCTCCTGCTTTCCTGGCGGGAACAGGGGAAGATCAGCGAATCCACCTTCCGGAAGATAGCCTATGAAAACGCTGAAAAACTGCTGGGACTGTGAGGTGCTGTATGGTAACAAAAGAATTGATCGTCCGTACACTGACAGAGCTCGGTGTACAGGCAGGTGATATCTGTTTATTCCACTCCTCCTATAAGAGCCTCGGCACTGTTGAAGGCGGTGCACAGACCGTTATCGACGGTTTTGAAGCGGTTCTGGGAAAGGAAGGCACGCTGGCTCTGCCCACCCTCAGCCAGAAGGATTTTTACAATTCCTATAAAACCTGGTACATGGACAAGCCCAGCGACGTTGGATATCTCACAGAATATTTCCGCAAGCTGCCGTACGTCTACCGTTCCGATCAGGCTACCCATTCCGTTGCCGCCAGAGGGAAAGAAGCGTACTGGCTGACCGCCCTGCACACAGACCATGGTCCCCATCTCTGTCCTTTCGGGGAATATGCTTTCTGCGATTCTTCTCCCTGGATGAAGCTGTACCAGCGGAATGCAAAAATCGTGTTTGTGGGTGTCCCCATGCGGTACCACACCATGAAACATCTGCTGGAAGGACTGTTTGTGGAAAGGCTGCTCGGTCAGATCGCTGATCCAAAAATGGCAGCCGCCATGCAGCAGAAACTGCAGACGTTTGCATCGCAGGGTGTGGGTTTATGGCCCTATTACGATGGGGTTCAGATGCAGGAAGCTCTCCTGGAAAGAGGACTTCTTCGCAGTGCCTTCTGTGACCGGACAGAGTTTCTCTGTGTGGATGCCAAAGATTCCTCCGACGCCACGCTGGAAATGCTCTGGGATTCCCCGGAGACCTGGTTCAGCGGAGATATGCTGGAATGGATTCTGACCTGCCGCCTGGGATGATTTTCTGCTGTTTCCCGATATACTGTTCTCTGCACCATTGACTGTACAATTATTTCAAGAGGATATCCTATGCAAAGCAATACCAAAATCCGCAAAATGATCGCTGTGGGCGTATTTGTTGCCCTGTCCTATATATGCTGCGTGCTGTTTCACTTCAAGGTTGCTTTTCTTTCCTTTGAGCTGAAAGACGCTGTCATGACCATCTGCGCCATGTTTTTCGGTCCTCTGGCAGGACTTGTAACCGTTCTGATCACCTGTCTGATCGAGTTTATCACCATCAGCAGTACAGGTGTGTACGGTCTGATCATGAATGTTCTGGCCAGTATTACCTTCGTCTGCCTCGGCAGTCTGATCTACACAAAAAAGCGCAGCATGTCCGGTGCTGTCGTTGGAATGGTCACCGCTTCCGTTTCTATGATCGTTGTGATGCTGCTGGCCAATCTTCTCATCACACCACATTATATCGGTAACGGTACCACAGCCGCTGACATTGCCGCAATGATCCCCACTCTGCTCTTCCCCTTCAACCTGACCAAGGCCATCTTCAACAGTGCAGTGGTATTTCTGCTGTACAAGCCCGTTTCCCAGGCACTGAAAGCATCCGGCTTCATGAGAAACGGTATGGCTGAGGTTTCCGCAGAAGTACCCTCCCCCCGGAAGAAGCCCTCTGTGCTGGTTTCCGTGATCGCACTGGTCGTAGCTGCTGCTGCAATGGCGTATTTCTTCCTGGTTCTGCAGGGCTCTTTCGCCCTCACCAACCTGCCCTCCTGAGCGTTTTTCCTTTCGCCATATTCCATAAAGAAAACCGTGGATTCTGTCGGAAATTCGGAATGTACGTTCTTGCAATCGTGAGGCTTTTGTGGTATACTATATGCGTTAAAAAGCCAATCAGCACAACTGAATTCTTATCAAGAGAGGCGGAGGGACCGGCCCTGTGATGCCCGGCAACCTATCGGAAGACAAGGTGCCAATTCCTGACAGATGAGAACTTTTCCGCAAGACAAAAGCGTTCTCTCTGCGAGGGCGCTTTTCTGATACCGGTACCCGTAAGCAATGGAAAGGAACATACATGAAGCGTTTATTCACCAGTGAATCTGTAACCGAAGGACATCCCGACAAAATCTGTGACCAGATCTCCGACCGGATTCTGGACGAAATTCTCCGTCAGGATCCCATGTCCCGTGTGGCCTGTGAAACCTGCACCACCACCGGCAGGGTCATGATCATGGGCGAAATCACCACCAATGCTGTGGTGGATTTTCAGGAAATCGTAAGAAACACCGTTGTAAACATCGGTTATGACCGTGCCAAGTACGGTTTTGACGGACACACCTGTGCCGTGATCAACTCCATCCATAAGCAGTCTCCCGACATCGCCATGGGCGTGGACAAGTCCATGGAATCCAAGGAAGGTACCGATACCGATGCTTTTGACACCGGTGCAGGCGACCAAGGTCTTATGTTCGGCTATGCCTGTGATGACACCCCTGAACTGATGCCGCTGCCCATTTCTCTGGCCCACAAGATGGCTCTGCAGCTGACCAATGTGCGCAAAAACGGTACCCTGCCCTATCTCCGTCCCGACGGAAAGACCCAGGTGACTGTGGAATACGACGAAGCAGGCAAGCCTGTCCGTCTGGACGCTATCGTGGTATCTTCCCAGCACGATGACAATGTTACGCTGGAACAGATCCGTGCTGACATCATCCGTGAAGTGATCGAACCTACCGTTCCCGCTTCCATGATCGATGCCGACACCAAGATTTACGTAAACCCCACCGGTCGTTTTGTCATCGGCGGTCCCATGGGCGACAGCGGTCTCACCGGCCGTAAGATCATCGTGGACACCTACGGCGGCTATTCCCGTCACGGCGGCGGTGCTTTCTCCGGTAAGGATCCCACCAAGGTTGACCGTTCCGCATCCTATATGGCACGGTATCTGGCCAAGAACGTAGTGGCTTCCGGTGCAGCTTCCAAGTGCGAAGTACAGCTGGCATACGCCATCGGTGTTGCCCGTCCGGTTTCCGTGATGGTAGACACCTTCGGTACCGGCAAGATTGCGGACACCGCTCTGGCCGATATTCTGATGGAACTGGTGGATATGCGTCCTGCCGCCATCATTGCCCGCTTTGACCTGCGCAGACCCATCTACGGTGACACTGCCGCTTATGGTCACATGGGCAGAGAAGATCTTAACACCCCCTGGGAAAAGATCGATATTGCCGACCAGATCAAGGCTCGCCTGTAATCCGGATATAACGTAAAAATGACCTGTCCTATCGGATGGGTCATTTCTGTTTCTGAGAACTTTTCAGACAGCAAAAAAGGCCACGGAATCCGCAGCCTTCTTTTTATTTACTGAAGTATCAAACTCAGCCCAGCTTAGCCTGGTTCACCTTGATGCCGGGGCCCATGGTGGAAGCGATTACGCAGGACTTGATGTACTGACCCTTGGCAGCAGCGGGCTTAGCCTTGATAACAGCACCAACGAGGGTGTTGAAGTTTTCAGCCAGCTTTTCCTTACCGAAGGAAGCCTTGCCGATGGGGCAGTGGATGATGTTGGTCTTGTCAAGACGGTACTCGATCTTACCTGCCTTTGCCTCGTTAACTGCACGAGCAACGTCGGGAGTAACGGTACCGTTCTTGGGGGAAGGCATAAGTCCCTTAGGACCGAGAACCTTACCGAGACGGCCGATAACGCCCATCATGTCAGGGGATGCGATTACAACGTCGAAGTCGAACCAGTTTTCCTTGGTGATCTTCTCAACAAGCTCTGCACCGCCAACGTAGTCTGCGCCTGCAGCAGTAGCAGCCTCGATCTTAGCGGGATCCTTAACGAATACGAGAGTCTTAACGGTCTTACCGGTACCGTTAGGAAGAACTACGGCACCACGAACCTGCTGGTCAGCGTGACGGGAGTCAACGCCGAGGCGGATGTGGATCTCAACGGTCTCGTCGAACTTAGCCTTTGCGGTCTGGCAAACGAGAGCCATAGCCTCAGAGGGATCGTAAGCCTTCGAACGGTCGATGAGCTTAGCACTATC
>JAFZET010000126.1 GCA_017560565.1 Clostridia bacterium
ACGGCGACCTGCGTCTGCTGGTACTGGCACCTTCCTCTGTACAGGAAATGGCTTCCCTGACCGCACAGGCATTTGACCTGGCTGATATTTATCAGATGCCCGCAATGCTGCTGGCGGACGGTGCTCTGGGTCAGATGATGGAACCCGTTGACTTCTCCGCTTTCCCCAAGAGAGAAGTTCCGGAAAAGACATGGGCTGCCTGCGGTCATAAGAACAGCAGAGAGCACAATATTGTCAACTCCCTGTACATCGATCCTCAGGTGCTGGAAAACTCCGTAAAGGCACGGTATGAACGCTACGCACAGGTGGAAGCCAACGAAGTGCAGTATGAAGAATACATGACCGATGACGCTGAAATCGTTCTGGTTGCATTCGGTATCACTGCCCGTATCTGCAAGAGTGCTGTCAACGCTGCAAGAGCCGCCGGCATCAAGGTAGGACTTCTCCGTCCCATCACCCTGTGGCCCTTCCCCAAGGCTGCCATCTCCGCTGCCGCTGACAAAGCCAAGGCACTGATGTCCGTGGAAATGTCCATGGGTCAGATGGTGGACGATGTCCGTCTGGCTGTAAACGGTAAAAAGCCCGTATACTTCTACGGACGTACCGGCGGTATGATTCCCTCCGTGGAAGAAGTGGAAGCGGAAATCAAGAAGCTGGCTGAAGCTCTGTAAGGAATTTGTGAGGTATTACATATTATGAAAACTGTATTTGACAGACCCCATGCTCTGTGCGACGTTCCGCTGCACTACTGCCCCGGCTGTACCCACGGTATCGTACATCGGCTGGTTGCGGAAGTGATCGACGAGCTGGGACTTGAAGGACAGACTGTGGGCGTTGCTCCCGTAGGCTGTTCCGTATTTGCGTATAACTATTTCAACTGCGACATGGTACAGGCAGCGCATGGTCGTGCTCCGGCTGTTGCTACCGGTCTGAAGCGTACCCGTCCCGAAAACACTGTGTTCACCTATCAGGGGGACGGCGACCTGGCTGCCATCGGTACTGCGGAAACCGTTCATGCCGCTACCAGAGGCGAAAACATCACCATCATCTTTATCAACAATGCAATCTACGGTATGACCGGCGGTCAGATGGCTCCCACCACCCTGCCCGGTCAGGTGACAACTACCTCTCCCTACGGACGTGACCGGAAGATTCAGGGCAGCCCCATCCGTGTATGCGAAATGCTCTCCACCCTGGACGGCGTAGCGCTGGCGACCCGCGTTTCCGTGGACTCTCCCAAGAATGTGATCGCCGCCAAGAAAGCTATCAAAAAGGCATTCCAGTATCAGCAGGAAGGCAAGGGCTTCACCATCGTGGAAGTTCTCTCCACCTGTCCCACCAACTGGGGTATGTCTCCCGTAGACGCCCTGCAGTGGCTCCGTGACAACATGATGCCCTACTACCCGCTGGGCACCTACAAGGATATCGCAGAACAGGAGGCAAACGTATGACACTGACCATGATTTTCGCTGGCTCCGGCGGTCAGGGCATTCAGTTCTCCGGCAAGCAGATGGCAAAGACCGGTATGTACGCAGGGTATCAGGTGACTTTCCTGCCTTCTTACGGTCCCGAAATGCGCGGCGGTACCTCCAACTGTACCGTGGTTATCTCCGATGAAGAAATCGGTTCTCCCAGCGTTTCCACACCCGATGTGGCTGTGGTTATGAACAAGCCCTCCTTTGAAAAATTTGCACCCAAGGTAAAGGTCGGCGGTAAGCTGTTCGTGGACGCTACTCTGGTGGATCTGGTAACTGACCGTACTGACATCGAAGTGATCTGCATTCCCGCTACCGGCATGGCAGAAGAAAACGGTCTGAGCGGTTTCTCCAACGTGATCCTGATGGGTAAGATCATCAAGGAAACCGGTCTGTTTGGCTACGATGAATTTGTGAACTATCTGGTAGGCAGTATTCCCCCCGCAAAAGAAGCCCTGATCGAAAAGAACAAGAAGGCTCTGGAACTGGGTTATAACGCATAACACCGCAAAAAGACAACAGGCATTGCTCTGAAGCTTTGCCTGTTTTTCTTTACATTTCTTTCCGGATCCGCTCGAAGGCCCCTTTTTCAAGACGGGAAACCTGCGCCTGTGAGATGCCGATCTCCTCTGCGATCTCCATCTGTGTCTTGCCTTTATAGAAGCGCATCCGGATGATTTTCTGTTCTCTTTCACCGAGATGGGATATGGCTTCCTGCAGAGCAATATCTTCCAGCCAGGATTCATCTGTATTGTTGTCATCCGCCAGCTGGTCCATGATATAGATCGAATCTCCTCCGTCACTGTATACCGTTTCGTACAGGGAAACAGGCTCTGCTATGGCCTCCAGAGCTTTGGTGATCTCCTCTGCTTTTTCTTCCATGGCAGCTGCGATCTGTTCCACAGTGG
>JAFZET010000127.1 GCA_017560565.1 Clostridia bacterium
CCTGCGGTGACGGTGAAGAACGTGCAGAAGTCTACGGCTGTGCCGCTGACCGACAGCAGGCGTCCATCGTTTTCAATATAGCCGCCGACATGGTTCGGATGTGTCCAGCTCTGTCGAAGAGAGTCAAGATTCTGGAGTCTCAGAAACGACTGATATACCTCCCCACGGGCAGTATCTATCAGGTGCTTTCCGCTGATGTCGGCAACAAGCACGGGTTCAATACCCACGGTGTGGTGTTCGATGAGCTGCACACGCAGCCGAACCGGAAGCTGTTCGATGTCATGACGAAAGGTTCCGGTGACGCACGAATGCAGCCGCTGTATTTTCTGATTACGACAGCCGGTAATGATACGAAGTCCATCTGCTATGAGATTCACCAGAAAGCGAAGGACATCATCGAAGGCAGGAAGATTGACCACACATTCTATCCCGTGATCTACGGTGCGGATGAAGGTGACGATTGGACTGACCCCGAAGTCTGGAAGAAAGCCAACCCGTCTCTCGGTATCACGGTCGGCATCGACAAGGTTCGGGATGCCTGCGAATCCGCAAAGCAGAATCCCGGCGAAGAGAACGCCTTCCGTCAGCTTCGTTTGAATCAGTGGGTAAAACAAGCTGTCCGCTGGATGCCGATGGACAAGTGGGATCGGTGTTCGTTTGCCGTGAATGAGGACGATCTGGAAGGCAGAGTCTGTTATGGCGGTCTTGACCTTTCTTCCACCACGGACATCACGGCTTTCGTACTTGTGTTCCCGCCGGAAGATGAGGATGACAAATACGTGATTCTCCCGTATTTCTGGATTCCGGAAGATAACCTCGAACTTCGTGTGCGTCGGGATCACGTTCCGTATGATGTGTGGGAACGGCAGGGATTCCTGCAGACCACCGAAGGAAATGTAGTTCACTACGGTTACATCGAGAGTTTCATCGAGAAACTCGGTGAACGCTTCAATATCCGTGAAATTGCCTTTGACCGTTGGGGAGCCGTGCAGATGGTGCAGAACCTTGAAGGGATGGGATTCACCGTGGTTCCGTTCGGTCAAGGATTCAAGGATATGAGTCCCCCAACAAAAGAGTTGATGAAGCTGGTGTTGGAAGAAAAGATCGCTCATGGCGGACATCCGGTATTGCATTGGATGATGGACAATATCTTCATCCGTACAGACCCGGCAGGCAACATCAAGCCGGACAAAGAAAAATCCACAGAGAAAATCGACGGTGCCGTTGCCACGATTATGGCATTGGATAGAGCGATCCGCTGTGGGAATGATGTGTCGGAGAGTGTGTATGATTCGAGGGGGATTCTGTTTCTGTAAACGAGAAAATATGTCATACTTAAACCCATACTACACTTTTTCTGCTATAATATAATCAATCCAGAAAAGAGGTATAATTATATGACATATGAACAGATGCTTCGAAAAATCAATACCGCAGGAACATGGTTTACTGGTGTCTTTATGGGTGAGATCGTACATCGTTATCCAGATTTCGCCAACGATACTGCAGCAAAAACTGCATTTATTCAGTATATGCATAACGAATACGGTATGAAACTCGAATATACTTATGATAGCACTAAAACAAAGTGTTATGCTATTATCTCAATTATTGAAGGTCATCGGGTTCTTGATGCAATAGACCATGTGATTCAAAGTAATGATAAACGTGTCAGTGATGATGCACGCGAAAACGCTAATGCTCTATTAGACGAAATCATTAACAAAAAAATCAACTTACCATAAACAATCCGATATCACTGAGCGCATCTATCGTATGGTAGGTGCTTTCTTTATGCCCATATTTAAGGAGTGATCCACAATGTCCATATTCACAAGCCTGTTCCGTTCCCGTGATAAGCCTGTCAACCGTACTGTCGGCAGCAGCTACAGTTTCTTCATGGGCGGCACAACGTCCGGCAAAGCTGTAACCGAACGCTCCGCGATGCAGATGACTGCCGTGTACTCCTGCGTCCGTATCCTTGCGGAAGCTGTGGCAGGACTGCCGCTTCACCTGTACCGCTACACCGATGACGGCGGCAAGACAAAAGCCATCGACCATCCGCTGTACCGCCTGCTCCACGATGAGCCGAATCCGGAAATGAGTTCATTCGTGTTCCGCGAAACGCTCATGACACATTTGCTCCTGTGGGGAAATGCGTATGCGCAGATCATCCGCAACGGCAAGAACGAGATTGTTGCGCTTTATCCATTGATGCCGGACAAGATGACGGTTGAGCGTAATTCTTCCGGTCAGCTTTATTACACCTACTACCGTGGATCGGATGAAGCTTACCGTGACCGCGAGAATACCGTCATCCTCCGTCCATCCGATGTACTGCACATCCCCGGACTCGGCTTCGACGGTCTGGTCGGTTACAGCCCCATCGCAATGGCGAAAAACGCTATCGGCATGGCGATTGCCTGTGAAGAATATGGTGCGAAATTCTTCGCCAACGGTGCGGCTCCCGGCGGTGTTCTGGAACATCCCGGCACCATAAAGGACCCTGCCCGTGTGCGTGAAAGCTGGCAGTCCACCTTCGGCGGCAGCGGAAACGCGAACAAAATAGCCGTCCTCGAAGAAGGCATGAAATACACGCCGATCGGCATCGCACCCGAACAGGCACAGTTTCTGGAAACCCGAAAGTTTCAGATCAACGAAATCGCCCGAATTTTCCGTGTCCCGCCGCACATGGTCGGAGACCTGGAGAAATCGAGTTTTTCCAATATTGAACAGCAGTCCCTTGAATTCGTGAAATACACGCTCGATCCGTGGGTGATCCGGTGGGAACAGTCCATTCAGCGGTCACTGCTGAGTACCGAAGAAAAAACACAGTATTTCGCCAAATTCAATCTGGAAGGTCTGCTCCGTGGGGACTACCAGTCCCGAATGCAGGGTTACGCCATCGGTCGGCAGAACGGCTGGATGTCTGCGAACGACATCCGCGAACTGGAAAATCTCGACCGGATTCCCGAGGAGGAAGGCGGGGACCTATACCTCATCAACGGCAATATGCTCCCGATGAAAAACGCCGGAGCCTTTGCCGATAACATAAAAACTACAGGAAAGGAAGATAAAACTGATGAAGAAATTTTGGCGTTGGACGAATCTGGCACCGACGGAAACAGCACCGGCGGAGAGGATTCTTCACCTGAACGGCACCATCGCCGAGGAAAGCTGGTTTGACGATGATGTCACGCCTGCGATTTTCGAGAACGAACTGAAGTCCGGTGACGGCGATATTACCGTCTGGATCAACAGTCCGGGCGGTGACTGTGTCGCGGCGGCTCAGATTTACAATATGCTGATGGACTACAAGGGCTCTGTCACCGTGAAGATCGACGGTATCGCCGCTTCTGCCGCATCTGTTATTGCTATGGCAGGATCGAAAGTGCTGATGTCTCCGGTGTCTATGCTGATGATCCACAATCCCATGACTGCGGCATTCGGCAATTCTGCGGAGATGCAGAAAGCCATCGATATGCTCGGCAGTGTGAAGGATTCCATCCTCAATGCTTACGAAATCAAAACCGGAATGTCCCGCACGAAGCTGTCCCATCTGATGGATGCGGAGACGTGGATGGATGCAAACAAGGCAATGGAACTCGGTTTTGCGGATGAAATCATGAAGCGCACAGTGGAGGACATCGAAACTCCCGCTGTGTCCATGATGTATTCCAAGGCGGCTGTGGTTAACTCCCTCATGGACAAGATCTCCACCAAGTGCAAAATCGAAAAAACGACTGAACCCGAAAAGACCGGTCGCAAGGTTGATGACCTTTATGACCGGCTCAATCTGATGAAATTTTAAGGAGGAAATAACTATATGACTATTCATGAACTGCGCGAAAAGCGTGCAAAGGCATGGGAAGCTGCCAAGGCATTTCTCGATGCACATCGTCCCGCAAACGGTATTCTGTCTGCCGAAGATGACACCGTATATTCCCGCATGGAGCAGGAAATCACCGACCTCGGTAAGGAGATCGCCCGACTTGAACGTCAGGAAGCACTGGATGCCGAACTGAACAAGCCTGTCAACAAACCGATCACCGGTCAGCCTATGTCCGGTACTGCCGAAGTCAAGACCGGTCGTGCTACCGACGAATACAAGTCCAACTTCTGGAACGTGATGCGCACCAAGGTTCCCCAGCCGCACATCGTGAACGCTCTGGAAACCGGCAAGGATTCTGAGGGTGGTTACCTTGTCCCCGATGAATACGAAAGAACTCTCGTCGAAGCACTGGAAGAAGAAAACATCTTCCGCAGTATGGCGAAGATTATCAATACCGCCAGCGGTGACCGCAAGATTCCGATGGTAGCCACCAAGGGTACCGCAAGCTGGATCGATGAAGAAGGGGCGTATCTCGAAAGTGATGACTCCTTCGGTATGATCTCCATCGGTGCATACAAGCTCGGCACCATGATCAAGGTATCTGAAGAACTGCTCAACGACAGCGTTTTCAAACTGGAGGACTACATCGCCAAGGAATTCGCCCGTCGTATCGGTAACAAGGAAGAAGAAGCGTTCTTCAACGGTGACGGTGCTGGAAAGCCTCTCGGTGTTCTTGCGGACAACGGCGGCGCACAGGTCGGTGCAACTGCGGTATCCGCGACTGCCATCACTGCTGATGAACTGATGGATCTGTTCTACTCCCTCAACGCTCCTTACCGCAGAAGTGCCGTATGGACGATGAACGACGCCACCATCAAGGGCATCCGCAAGCTGAAGGACAACAACGGTCAGTACCTCTGGCAGCCTTCCCTCGTTGCGAACACTCCTGACACGCTCCTCGGCAGACCCATCAAGACTTCCGCATATATGCCCACCATGGCAACTGCGGCAAAGGCTGTCGCATTCGGTGACTTCAAGTATTACTGGATTGCTGACCGCCAGGGACGTTCCTTCAAGAGACTGAACGAACTCTATGCCGCAAACGGTCAGGTTGGTTTCCTCGGCTCTCAGTGCGTGGACGGCAAGCTGATCCTGCCCGAAGCGATCAAGGTTCTCAAGATGAAGGGCGGCACTTCGGAACCGCAGTAATCCGGAGGTAAGGCATGGACGAACTGCTTGATAAGGTAAAAGCGAATCTGATCGTTGACTTTGACGTGGACGATTCGCTGATTCTGCACTATATCACCGCCGCTGTTGCCTATGCCGAGAGTTACCAGCACATACCGGAGGGGTTCTATTCGTCCAATCCCATGC
>JAFZET010000018.1 GCA_017560565.1 Clostridia bacterium
ACTTCCCGGTAGGGCATGGAATACCGCTGGCTCAGATACCGGGTAGATGCTCCAAGCTCTCCGTCCGGTCCTCCAAGCTGGGAGATAATGATCTTTGCGTACAGCGGATTCGGATTTTTGATCTTCACCGGGTACTGCAGCTTTTTCTCATAGATCCACATATCACAGTCCTTTCCCCATCACTGGCAGTCATATTCCCAGGGCCAGGGCGTTTCCACCCATTGCCAGCTATCACAGCCACCGCTCTGTCCGTACATGGTGAGAGGACCGAAACGGGATTCGTATTTTTCCGTCAGTTCCCGAAGACGGGCGTTGTATTTCCGGAAATACTCCAGAGCAGGTCGGCAGTGGGGGTGAGTGTCCAGGTACAGTGCGGTTTCATACAGCACGAAAGAAACCTGCTGGATCATGCGGTAGAGTTTTTTCTGTTCGTTCATACATCAGCCCCTCCCACAGCCGCAGTCTCTGTTTTCTCTGCAACGGGAAGGATACCAGGGGAATACCAGACCGGCAAACAGCGTCCCCTTTTCCAATGCTTCCTCAGGCTCGAATAAATTTTCCCACACCTGCTCGGGGGAATAGATCATCGACAGAGGAAATCCCTGCAGCTGGGGAACATTCCGTGTGGATCTGCAGCTGTCTTTCTCTCTGCATCCGCAGCCATTGCTGTCGAAGCTGGAAACCTGGTTTGAATGACCGCAGCTGCTGCAGGGACCGTTTCTTTCTGCGTGTTCCGGGGAACGTACCGGTTGTCTGGCGGATGCTGATCTGTCATTCCCGCATCCGCAGCCGGAACGGGAAGCGCCTTTGTCCTCCGCCATATCGTTCAGGAGCCGCTGCAGCATACAATCATCCAGCATCTCCCGGGGACCGGCGCAATCTTTTCTGTGCTCCATGGAAGGTTGAACCTCCTTGCTTTCTATCAGTTTCCGTGCTTTTATGCTATGTGAGACAGGATTTTCCCGTCCCGTTTCCAGTGTATGCTGGCGACGGACAACTGGACACAGAAAAAATCCCCCGTTCCAAAGAAGGGGGGATCATAAAGCAAACAGAAATCAGTTTTGTTTTTCTGCCATCATCCGGTTCAGCTTCTCGGACATCCAGAACATAAGCACCGCAAACAGAGCCAGATACCAGGGATACAGTCCTATATGTATATACTGCGCCAGAAAACCGAATACCGGAGGAATCAGTGTACTGCCCGTGTATGCACTGGCCATCTGAATCCCAACGATTGCCTGAGAGTTTTCAGCACCAAAATTGGCAGGGGTACTGTGTATGATGGAGGGATAAATGGGCGCACAGCCGATTCCAAGTACAGCCAGCCCCAGCACAGCCGTTACCCAGGTTCCGGTGGGCAGAGCAATGAGTACGATCCCGGCAAAGATTCCCGCAGAGCCGATCCGGATCAGTCGTTTGTCTCCCACCGGATCCGCAATAAAACCGCACAGAAACCGCCCGAAGGTCAGTCCGAGATAGACCAGTGACCCCAGTCCGGCGGCACGCTCCGCTTCCAGCCCGTGATATTCCACAAGATAACTGCAGGCCCAGTACATGGAGGTGGCTTCCATGGCGCAGTATCCGAAGAAGGAAAGCAGTACACAGGGGACTCCGGGAATGGCCAGAGCCGCTTTCAGTCCCACAGGAGCCGCGGACTTTTCAGAATCTCCGCCGGAAACGGATTTTTTCCAAAGAGGAAGAGAGAGAAAAATACAGACAGTCAGCACTACCTGGAGAAGCGATACCGTCAGATATCCGTCCTGCCAGCCGAGATGATCGGCAGTGAGACAATACTGCATGATGTAAGGACTGACCGAAGCCCCCACACCCCAGAAGCAGTGGAGCCAGCTCATGTGCCGTGCCGCAAAATGCAGAGCAACGTAGTTGTTCAGTGCCGCATCCACCGCACCGGCACCAAGACCATAGGGAATCGCCCAGAGACAGAGATGCCAGAAGGCGGAAGCGGTTGAAAAACCAAATAAAGCCGCCGCAGTCAGCGCAACGCTCACAGCTGTGGTCAGCCCCGCCCCCATTTTATGGGTAATCCGCTCGGACGCCAGGCTGGAAAGAATGGTGCCGCCGCTGATGATCATGGTGACGATCCCGGCCAGAGACAGATCTGCTCCCAGCTCCAGCCGCATAACCGGCCAGGCAGAGCCAAGCAGAGAGTCCGGCAGCCCCAGACTGATAAAGGCAAGATAAATGATGGCAATGAGCAAAGAGATCATACGATTCCTCCCTGGAAACGACAGAAACCTCTATTGACAGAACAGAGGAAGATTGTTATAATTATACAACAGAAAGCCATAAAAATCAAGAGGCATAAACTGCCGGATGAGGAATAGATTGATGAAAGAAGTAGCTATATATACCGACGGCTCCTGCAAACAGAATCCCGGTCCGGGCGGCTGGGGGGCTGTTCTGGTATACAACGGAAAAGAAAAAGAACTATGCGGCGGCGAGGCGGGTACCACCAACAATCGCATGGAACTGACTGCCGTGATCCGGGCACTGCAGGCATTGAAAGAGCCCTGCAAAGTCACCCTTACCTCCGATTCCCGCTATGTCTGCGACGGTATGGGAAAAGGCTGGGCGGCAGGCTGGCAGAAGCGCGGATGGAAAAAAGGAGACGGTTCTCCCGCACTGAATCCGGATCTGTGGGAGATCCTGCTGGAGCTGTGCGCCCGTCATACGGTTGAATTTGTATGGGTTAAGGGTCATGCGGGACATCCCTACAATGAGCGCTGTGATACCATGGCACAGACGGAGGCGGAGAAGTACAGATGAACTTCCATTTCCCGCCCTCCTCTCCTGCAGAATGGATCCCGTACATCCTTGTGTATCTGGGTATCCTGTCCGGTATCTCTGCCTGCGTGACGATTGCGGACAAAATCAAAGCAAAAAACGGCGTATGGCGTGTCCAGGAAGCCACACTGCTTCTGCTGTCGGCTCTGGGCGGTTCTGCGGCTATGTATATCACCATGCGGCTGATCCGGCATAAAACCAAACACAGGAAATTTATGCTGGGCATTCCGCTAATCATGGTGTTTCAGTGTATTACGGTTCTGTATCTGTGGTTACGGTTTCTTCGGTAACGTCCGGAAAGCGATAGATAAATCTGCCGCATCCGTGCAGCTCCACACCCGCACAGGGCAGCGTACCTTCATAATAGAATGCGGATTCTCCGTTCCACACCCAGATCTTTGGCTGTTTTGCAAGAGGCAGTGCAAAGGTCTTTTTGTGTACTGGACTGTGTGCGCCGAAAATGCAGACATCGGCATCCGCAATCTCAACAGGCAGGGAAGCATCTCCCTGACAGAAGGAGGACGAAACATACACCAGCTTGTCTCCTGCGGCAGCGAGAACCAGTCCCGTCACAGGGTGGGTGGAGCGGGAGAGATAGGTACGCTCGGCAAGTCGGATGCGGAAATGCCCGAATTCCGCTTCCCGGCAGAAGAGAACCGTCTCGATCCCTTTGTCTTCTGCAATCTCCAGCAGAGCCGTATACACCGCTTCCTCCTCCTCCGTAACCGGATCGGGCAGAAACAGCCGCCGCAGGATCCAGTTGTCCGAAAGATCCTGCAGGGTACCTACATGACGGTTGTGATAATGGGTCAGAAGATACCCCTCCAGTTCTGTGGCATACAGACCGGATGCCTCTGCAAGAAGCTGATTTGTGAAATTCTTGGATCCGTCTGACATATCCGCCAGAAGAACCTTATTTCCGGATGAAAGCACCAGTCCGTCTTTTACCCGGTCGTTGCGGTAGACTGCAATGGCTTCATCGGCACGGGCGGCATCGTACAGAAAAATGGTGCCGCACATCAGTATCAGAATGGTCAGTACCGCCGCGATTCCGCGCAGTTTGTTTCGCAGTGCAGGCAGAATCACTATGGACAGGACGAGCGGAAGCAGAAACAGCGGAATGAACGGATACGCCAGAGAAACGACAGCATGAGTGAGCGGGGAGAAAAGGGCAGCCATCTCTTCCATCAGTCCGGCAAATCCCGATACAAGCCCGGCCAGCGGAAGGATCGTAAAGCCCAGCGGATAGAGAAGCAGATAGAACAGCGTAAGAAAAATCATCACGCCGGTCATGGGGATGCAGATCAGGTTGAAAATCGGTGAAAGCAGGGACAGCTCCCCGAAATAGAGCCAGCTGAGGGGCATGGTAGCACCGGTGACGATCAGATTGAGCAAAAGCATGGACAGAACCTTACCTGCCAGGAAACGCAGGTTGAACCATCGCCGCCATCCTCTGGGAGAGGGAAGCGGTTGTCCGGCGGCATCTAGACGCACTGGGGCTTTTCCCAGATTCCGGAATGCAGACCACTGCCGGTTGATATGTATGAACAGAATGCAGCCGCAAACCGCCAGATAGGACAGATGCAGTCCCATGTCCATCACCGCAAAGGGATCGACAAGAAGGATCAGTCCGCAGGCCATGTTCAGGGCGGAAAAATGCCGTACACGGAGACCGAGCCTGCGGCAGAACAGTGTGGTCAGAAACATCAGCCCCGCCCGTCTTACGGAAGCCCCAAGACCTGTCAGAAACATATAGAGTATGGTCAGAACCCCGAGAACCCGGATTCTGACGACAGGACGGAGCCGGAGCCGAATCATGAACCATTCCGAAAAAGCAGACAGCATGGAGAAATGGGTACCGCTTACGGCAAGCAGATGATAGATACCCAGTCGACGGAAGTCCCGTTTCACGGTATCATCCAGATTCTCCCGGTTTCCCAGAAGCATCGCCAGGGGAAGACCATCCCGGCGTACATGGGCGGAGATCCGGTCGGACAGATGCCGGTTCCATGTCTGAAACAGCTGCCGGAGATGCCAGCGGATCTCGCCTGTGGGATACAGAGAAAGATCATCCGCCATTCCAGTCACGCCTTTGGCCAGATAATACTGTTCTTCATCAAACCCATCATCAATATCTTCCCAGACCCGAAGCTGTACTTCACCGGTCAGCACCTGTCCTTCAGAAAAATCCGGAGAAGAGGAATTCACCGCCAGCGTGTATGGCAGTCCGTCACCGGTGATGCGGCAGAGATACCGTCCGGAATAGGCATTGGTATAGACAATCTCCGTTACTTCCGCCTGTACGGAAATCACCGCATTTTCCGATGCCATTGTCTGCACGGAAGCGGTGTATACATCAAAAAGAAACAGGGAACTGCAGGAGGCAAGCAGAGCGCCTGAAAGAACCGGCAGAAAAACGGCATACCAGAATCGTTTTCTGTATGCCAGAAGCAGTGTGATCGTGGAAGCCAGGACAGCA
>JAFZET010000128.1 GCA_017560565.1 Clostridia bacterium
CTGTACCATGGGTTTGAGCAGAACGGGCAGATTTGCTTTGCTCATGCGAAGATTGGTAACTGGTGTACCGAGCACTTTATCCAGCCGCAGGGACGCAACGCTCTTCAGCATGGCGGTGGGACCGTTTACGTCTCTGCCGTGGGTGGCACCGCAGGAATCGCACAGAGGCTCGCCTGCCGCCCGTCCGTCAGGAGTGGCACGGATCCCCCATCCGGCAGATTCGTAGGTGGTGAACTGGTTGGAAACGGCAAAATATTTCCCGCCGGGGGTGCAGGTATGGGTTTCAAAACGACTGTAGATCCGATCGGAAAGCAGGTTCGCGATCCGGTTGGCGGCGGGATCATCGTTGCCGTGCCGGGGACAGTTTTTACACAGCGCAAGGAAAACGGGATCCCTTTCGTCCAGCAGACGGATGAACTCTTCTGCCGTATACTTTTTGTCTACGAACACCAGCTTTTCAATAGCCGCCATGGAATCGATCACGTTGATCAGCCCCGCCACGTTGATTACGCTCCAGTTGTACCGGGCGCCCCCTGCGTTGAAGTCAGTCTGACGGTCGATACAGTCGTCAATGAACAGGGTACGGATGGGCTGGGGACGGTACAGGGCACGGGTCTTCCGGTATTCTTCCAGAATGGCGCAGACTTCGTCGATGGTCTTTTCCGCTTCCGCTGCATAATCGTTCAGGAACGCATCAAAGTCATCATAGTCCCCCAGCTTTTCCCGGAAGAATCCGTCGAAGATCAGGGCGGTGTTCAGTCCGGCGTCATCGGAACCTACATTGGAAAGTCCTTCAATCATGGTTTCCGTGCATCCGCCAAAAGCAAGATACTGCAGGTCTTCTTCCGTCACTTCCGGAAGCCGGGCATTGATTTCTCTTTTGAAGGAATTCCAGTTGTAGAAGGCAGGCTGCCCGCAGCTGGAACCGATGGATTCATAAGCCGCTTCCCAGACTTCCTCAGGCATATCTTCCGTCACCAGCAGCTGAATGGAGGGACGGCGGATGTGGGCGGAGGCACGGATACACTGGATGGTCAGACCGTTATAGGAAGGACCCAGAGGCTGGGACCAGCCGCTGTTATAGTCCACATGGGTATACAGCTCGTGCAGCAGATCCACAATGTCCTCGCCGTTCCAGTAAGGCACAAGCCCTCTGTCCAGACCGCCGATATCGTCGCAGCCGTCCACGTAGTAGACAAAGTTCCATGCCACCAGAGCCTCATAAATGTTCCGGGGCGTGTGGTTGGGTACCCATTCCAGAGCAGCGATCAGCTCGGGACGGGCATTCTGTTCGGTCAGGTAGGCAACGCACCGCTGTTTGAGCACTTCGATTCCATCAAGGAGCATGGTCATGGACTCTCTGAAGTCCCCCTCCGGCAGAGCGTCTACCCGTGCACGGTAGCCGAGAAGCCCGTCCGACAGAATCCGGCGGAAGTTGATGAAGGAATGGGTGTATCCTGCACCGCCGACGGTATGAGGTGTATGGATGGGCGCAACCTTACCGGCAATGGCATTCAGAGCAGGCACGGCTTCGGGAACTTTTTTCCCGATTTCTCCGGCATGATACCGCCAGGTAAAGGCGTATTCCGGTACTGCACCCAGGGAACTGCAGTTGGTGAAGGAAAAACCGCAGGGATACAGTCTGCCGCCGTCATAAGCAGGCAGGGCGCAGGTCTTGAAAAATTCCGCAGTGGCATGGGAAAAACTCCACAGGAGCGTTTTGTCGGGACATTCCAGAAGTCCTGCGGCATAAAATTCCCCTGCATCACGCAGTTTTGTAATCATGGAATCCATGGGCTGCCTCCTCTATGCAAATAAGATGTATGAAGTCAGAAGTAAGAAACAGCGGTACGGAAAAAATCCACAATGCCATAACAACCTCTTATCTCTTACTTCTTCCTTTTTACTTCAGTTGGTATGACGCAGTTCCGCTTTGGTGCGGATCAGGATTTCGGTAATATCCTTTTCAATATCACCGCAGGTTTCATAAGCGGGCAGATCCACGTCTTCCGTTACCAGAACCACAAGACCTGCATCCAGAAGCACTTTGGCTGCGGCTGTGTCGATGCTGCCGGCAAAATACGGCTTTCTGTCTTCATCGAAGAGAGCGCGCTCCAGCATATGGGCGTAATCGTCTCCGGCGCACAGCACCAGCAGAGGCTCCTGTCCCATGAAGCGGACTCTTTCGCCGGCAGTGATGGCATTCCGGTTCCGTTTGGCGGCGCCTTCCCCTGCAATGGCTTCCTTGATGATCCCGCCGCCTGCGATTTCATAGCCGTCCACCAGAACGAAACGTCCGGTAGCGGGCAGAGCGGTGCTGATGTCAAAGGCGATGTCCCGTTCACAGGTGAAGGTACAGTCGGCGATGGCGTGCTTCTTGGCTTCCGTGGCAGTCTGATCCTTGTTCAGGTTGGAGGCGTCCAGTACGCTGTGGATGGCGGTCACCTTACAGGTGGTCTTGGCCGTGCAGGACTTGATGGAGTAGTTCTTGCCCATAACAAGGGGTTCCTTGCCCAGCCAGAAGACGCTTGCCCGGAATACACGCCCTACTTTGGGGGCTTCTTCTCCTACTTTGCAGGCGATCTCCCCGCGGCGCACGTAGATCTGGGTCTGGGTGGTGAAGCCGCAGGACTTGCCGCAGGTTACATCGGTGGGGGCTCTGTCGGATTCTTCATCCATGAACCATTCTTCCAGCCGGTTTACTTTCGTGGTCTTGCCGGAAGGATAGAAGATAAGCTCGTCCCCTGCCAGCAGCTTACCGGATTCACACATACCGGCTACGATACGACGGTCGTCACCGCCTTCGGTAAATTTGTATACATCCTGTACGGGAATCCGCAGAGGCTTGTTGTCGTTATGTTCGCCGCCCGCAAACAGATCCAGCTGTTCCAGTACGTTGGGACCGGTATACCAGGGGGTTCTGTGGGAGTGGTTGGCGATGTTGTCCCCGTCCATGGCGGATACGGGAATAAAGGCGGCAGGCGTGATACCGATCTGGGACAGGAATTCGGTATAATCTTTACAGATCCGCTCGTATACGCCTCTGTCGCAGTCCACCAGGTCGATCTTATTTACCAGCACTGCGATCTGGCGGATCCCCAGCATTTCCAGCATATACCCATGCCGGCGGGAGTTTTCGCAGATGCCTTCGTTGGCGTCAATCACCAGCAGAGCCGCATCCGCACGGGAGGCACCGGTGATCATGTTTTTCAGAAATTCAATGTGCCCGGGTGCGTCAATGATGATGTATTTCCGCTTTTCAGTTTCAAAGAAGCAGCGGGCGGTGTCGATGGTGATCCCCTGTGCCCGTTCGTCCTTCAGGGCATCCAGCAGGAAGGCATATTCAAAAGGCTTGGCGTTCCGTTCACACATGGCTCTGATCTGTTCGATCTTGCCGTCCGGGAGGGAATGGGTATCTGCCAGAAGCCGACCGATGACGGTACTCTTCCCATGGTCAACGTGCCCCGCCACCACGATATTCATATGTAATTTATCCATGATAATCTCCAGAAGTGAAAGTTGAAAGAATTCAGGAGGAAAAAAGCCGTATGATTTCTTACTTTTTACCTCGTACTTCTTATTTTACATATACCCGTTCCGGCGCAGGGATTCCAGACCGCCGCCGTCTTCCTTGTCCTGTTCCCGTCCGCTTCGTTCCGCAATACGGGCAAACTTGCCGGATTTCAGTTCTTCAATGATTTCATCCAGATTGGAAGCGGTGGATTCCACGGGGGAAGTGCAGGGCCAGCATCCCAGAGAACGGTATCGCTTGCCGTCACCCTGGTTGAAGTACAGGGAAACCACCGGCACGCCTTCCCGCTTGATGTATTCCCAGATGTCCACTTCCGTCCAGTCCAGGAGGGGATGGATCCGCACATGGGTACCGGGTGCAAAGTCCGTCTTGTACTGACCCCAGAATTCCGGGGGCTGGTCGTCAGCGTCCCAGTCGTTGTGCCGGTCACGGGGAGAGAAATATCGTTCCTTGGAGCGGGAGCCTTCTTCGTCCGCCCGGACACCTACAATAACGCCGGTGAAGGGTTCACGGTTTTCATCCAGCTCGTACTTGCCGGTCTTGTGGTTCAGACGATACCGGGGCCAGTCGCCTGCCAGTGTGTGGGTCAGTGCCTCGGTTTTCAGATTCTTGCAGCATTCCAGACGGGTAGCGTTTCCGTCGGGATAGGTTGCCTTACTTGCCAGCGCTTCGGTGTTTTCGCCGTATACCATGTCCAGATTCCATTCCATGGCAAGACGGTCACGGTATTCGATCATTTCCGGGATATTGTAGTGGGTA
>JAFZET010000129.1 GCA_017560565.1 Clostridia bacterium
ATAAACGAAGAGCACTGTTGCATTGCAGTGCTTTTTGTTTTGCATAAAAAATCCCGTACCGAAAGATACGAGATTTTTTATGTAATTCCTATTGATCCGAACCATTATTCCCCGAACTGATAAATGGTGGTGGTATCGTACTTGTCCCCTGCCTTGAGAATCATCATATCTGCGAACTTGGGCAGATTGATGGCATTGGGCATGGCCTGGGTTTCCATACATACACCGCAGTGCTTATACTGCTTTACGCTATTCTTGAATGCGGGATCTTCGGTATTGATCATATTGGCGGTATAAATCTGTACGCAGGGCTGGTCGGTAAACATCTTCATGGTTCTGCCGGACTTGGGATCCTTCAGAATACCGCGCAGTTCTACAGCCTTCACTTCACCTGTGAAAATGAAATTATTATCATAACCGCCGAATTCCTGCATCATCGGATACAGATCTGCAAAACCTTCACCCAGTTTCTTTTCACTGCGGAAGTCATAAGGAGTGCCTTCAACATCGATGAATGTACCATCAGGCAGGAGGTTGGCATCCACAGCGTTGATTAAATTGCAGTCCAGCCACAGTGTATGATCGTCAACAACACCGCTTGCATAACCGCCCAGATTGAAGTAGGCATGGTTGGTCATGCTGATAATGGTTGTCTTATCGGTTTCTGCTTCGTAGTGAATGGAAAGCGAACCGTTATCACACAGAGAGTATGTAACTTTAACGGTCAGATTCCCGGGATACCCTTCTTCTCCATCCTTGCTGACGTAAGTCAGAACCAGAGCACAATTTTTGGGATCCTTATCCAGAACTTCCACATCCCAGAGTTTGGCATTGAAGCCATCCTTGCCGCCGTGGAGAGAATTGGGGCCGTCATTGCAGAACAGACTGTATTCCTTCCCTTCCAGGGTGAACTTGCCGCCGCCGATACGGTTGCCGACACGACCGATCAAAGCCCCCTGATAACCGCCGGAGGTCAGATAGGCTTCCACAGTATCAAAACCGCAGATAACATCAGCTATTTCCCCTTCAGCGTTCTTCACCCACATATTGGTGATAATGCCGCCGAGGTTCAGGATCTGTACAGACAGGCAGCTGTCATTTTCCAGAATATAAGCATCAACCGGGCAGCCACAGGGCATCTTCCCGAAACTTTTTTTGGTAACAGGCATGATTGTACCTCCCTGTTCTCAGTCTTCGAAGCCGTTGGGATTCATCTTCTGCCATCTCCAGGAGTCTTCGCACATTTCCTTGATACCGTTTTCCGCTTTCCAGCCCAGTTCAGCCAGAGCCAGATCTGCGTTGGAATAGCAGGTAGCGATATCCCCGGGACGTCTTTCCGTGATTACATAAGGAATCTTAACGCCGGTGGCAGCTTCAAAATTCTTAACAATATCGAGAACACTGTAGCCGTTGCCGGTACCCAGGTTGTACAGCTTCAGACCGGCTTTTTCAGCCAGCTTCTTTACAGCGGCAACGTGACCCTTGGCCAGGTCTACACCGTGGATATAGTCACGTACCCCGGTACCATCATGGGTATCGTAGTC
This sequence comes from Clostridia bacterium, assembly GCA_017560565.1. Taxonomy (GTDB): domain Bacteria; phylum Bacillota; class Clostridia; order Oscillospirales; family CAG-272; genus UMGS1696. The sequence continues at coordinate 1,545 of JAFZET010000129.1, forward strand.
GTCACCGAATACGCTCAGATGGGGGCGCTTGCCTACGGCTACCTGCGTAACATAAGGCATCAGGTTGTTGGGAGTACCATTGGGGTTTTCGCCGATCAGACCACTCTTGTGGGCACCGATAGGATTGAAGTAACGGAGCAGAACAACATTCCATTCCTTGTCAGCCTTCTGAATATCGGTCAGAATCTGTTCCAGCATGGACTTGGTCCAGCCGTAGGGATTGGTGCACTGACCCTTGGGACATTCTTCAGTAATCGGAATAAAAGCGGGATCACCGTATACGGTAGCAGAGGAGGAGAAGATAATGTTCTTGCAGCCGAACTTCTTCATCACATCCACCAGCACCAGAGTACCGGTAATGTTATTGTTATAATACTCCCAGGGCTTGGCAACGGATTCACCGACTGCCTTCAGACCTGCAAAATGGATAACGGAATCAATGGTATTTTCTTCAAAAATCTTTGTGAGAGCATCTGCATCCAGAATATCCGCCAGATAGAACTTCACGGGCTGACCGGTGATCTGTTCTACTCTTTCCAGAGACTTCTTGCTGGAATTGCAGAGATTGTCGCAAACGATTACATCATAACCTGCATTCTGCAGTTCAACAACGGTATGGGAACCGATATATCCGGCACCGCCTGTAACGAGAATAGACATAGTAAAATATCTCCTTTACTCTTGAAGTTTTGGAGCCTTCATTATAGCAAATGGTATTTTGGGTGTCAAGTACAATCCGGCAAACAATATGCCTGTACATGAATGTTTACAGATTGGAAAGAATTACTTCCACAGACCGTCCGGATATACACCTTCAGCGATCAGTGCGTTCAGCTTGGCAATAACATCCGGCTTGTCATCAGCGTAGGTTACACCGAACCACTTTGCGGTGGTGGGCAGTACGGCTACATCACACAGACCCTGCTGCATCATGGTGAATACAGTGTTGGGCAGCAGGCATTCGCTCTTCATGGGTTCTCTGTCGGGGTCTGCCAGGAACTTTTCGAAATCAGCTTCGGCGCCCTTGAAGAATTCAGGCGTGAAGCACCAGCAGTTCATGGAAACGATGGTATCGTTGGGCAGATGAACCTTTTCGCCGTTTTCTTCGTAATATGCGCCGCCCTCTTCCTTGAACAGCTTAACACGTTCCACGATCCTGGTCAGCATACCGTTTTCTGCAGAGCATTCGCCTCTTGCAACACTGCCGTTGTCGGTCAAGGTATTGCCCAGACGATAGCCTACCATACAGAAATGGGTATTGCCGGGCTTGTCGTTTTCCTTCAGGAACTTGGCTGCCTGGAAGAAAGCGTCTCTGCCATAGAAGTCATCGGCGTTGATCACCATGAAACCTTCGTTCAGTGCTTCCTTGCCGCACAGGATAGCGTGGGTAGTACCCCAGGGCTTTACACGGTCAGCAGGAATCTTGTCGGCGGGAACCAGCTTATCCATCTTCTGGAATACATATTCTACCTTAACCTTGCCTTCCACTCTCTGACCGACGGTTTCGTGGAAAATATCATAGTTTTCTTCCTTGATCACGAAAACAACGCGGTCAAAACCAGCCTGTACAGCATCATAAATGGAAAAGTCAATGATGAATTCGCCGTGTTTGGTGAAGGGGTCGATCTGCTTCAGACCGCCGTAACGGGAACCCATACCAGCTGCTAAGATAAATAAAGTCATATCAGAAATCTCCTTTTTACTGTGACGGATGTCACGCATTCTTTCACATATATATTGTATAACAAAACTCTGTCAATTTCAAGTGGGTATGCAGGAATTCTGGCAAAAAGGTTGCATTTTTCTGTAAAAAACAGCAGAGCCATATAAGACTCTGCTGTAATCCGCTTCAGCCTCCGCAGCCGCACTTTCCTTTTCCGTCAGAATCACCGTTGTTTCCGGGCAATACGGACGGCGGGCAGAATTCATTTACCGGGAATGCCATGTTCCGGAACAGGCTGCAGGGATCCTCCGGAGGCGGCATAGTACATTCTTTTTCAGGTACACAATACTCCACTGCATTTATGAGGTACTGTGCGGGACGCTCGATTCTTACCACTGTGAAGAATCCGATAGAAACGAGAAGCTTATTATACTCATCGTTATCCACCAGATCCTCCTGAAAACAGCCGGCAACGGAATCCGGAATCTCATCAAGCGCACAACAGCAGCAGCATCTCTGACGGGGTTCAGCCACCTTTACGTCGAGAACAATGGGATCCACGGTCTCCAGAACTGCCACTGGCAGATTGTTTCCACGGGATTGTCTGCAGCCTGTATTACAGGAACAGTATCCTCCCTGCTGCGTTTCGCTTTTAAATACACTTACATTTCCCTCGCTGCCGAAGAGAATTACTTTTTTCTCCACAACAGCCACCCCTTCGAACTCCTGTACATTTCCGGGACCGAGACAGGCTTCAAAGAGGATCTTTACGTAAATCTTGATGGTTAACTGATAGAATCCTCTGTTGAAAGGTACGGGATCTGTGTCAATATATGCCCAAAGAACTTTTGTATGCTTGGAACGCACTACATTGGTGTGCTGGATGATATCCTGCCCGCAGCAGGTGAGGTATACCCGGACATTTTCAAAACAGTCTTTATCCCGGCAGGAATCGAGAACACGGTATGTGTCAATACATACCATATCTCTGTCCCGACCGTTTTGAGAATTGCAGCCATTTCGGTTTTCCACCATTTTTACCCCCATTTTATATACGGCTCAGGTTTCATTTTGTCCCTTCCGGGACAGCCGGAGGTATTCACACTCCGTTATTATTATATGATGAAATGACGGAGAGAGTGCAAAAAAACAGACTGCAGTGAATTCGGCACCGCAGCCTGTCATGTAATGGTATCAAGTGGTTCAGAGATACTTCTTCACGGTTTCGGTTGCGTTTTCAACTTCGAGGGAAGAAGTAATGGTGCAGTTGATAGGATTACCCTTCAGAAGATTTTCCAGCTTTTTCAGGAAAACTTCAAAGTTTTCGGGATCATTTTCGCAGATTTTCAGAGCGGAATCAATGAACAGATCGGTAACATCGTGGTTGCTTGCCAGAATACCTGCAATAAAACCGTAAAGAGACTGACCATCATTGATGCAGTACTCGTTGGTATCGATCAGTCTGCACTGATACTTGATATCAAACTTCAGCTTGTCGCCCTTTTCAATGCACACAACATCGCCCTTGGTCATGGCCAGTGCTTCATCTACCATGGTGATGAGAGTTTTGGTTTTGCCGGAACCCTTTTTGC
>JAFZET010000130.1 GCA_017560565.1 Clostridia bacterium
ACTCTGCCTGCGCTTACGGAGATTTCTGCAAATATCATGATTGCTGAGAAACCCAACACAATCTATACGGACAAAATCTGCAACAGCAGCACAGTCACCGACCACCATGCTATTGTTCCCACCGTATCTGCCGGAACCGCTGATGTGTCTGTTCTGCCCAAGGGAGAACGGGAGATCCTGACCATGATCGCCAGACAGCTTCTCTGTGCGGTCAGCGAGCCTTTCCGGTACCGGGAAACGGTTGTCACGTTCCAATGTGGTGAACACGAATTTACCGCCAAAGGCAAAACGATCCTGCAAAACGGCTGGAAAGCATGGCTGCCGGAGGATCCCGCCGAAACCATCCTGCCGGAATTCCAGGAGGGGGATGTGATTCCGGTGGAGGATATGTCCGTCAAGGAAGGAAAAACCACACCTCCCAAACGGTTTACGGAAGATACGCTCCTTGCATCCATGGAAACCGCCGGGAAAGACGCCATGCCGGAGGAAGCAGAGCGTAAGGGCATTGGTACCCCTGCCACCCGTGCTGCGATTCTGGAAAAGCTCATCACTGGCGGTTTTGTGGAACGGAAAAAGTACAACAAAGCCACACGGCTTGTGCCTACGCATACCGGTATTTCCCTGATTACCGTTCTCCCCGAACAGCTCCAGTCTCCGCTTCTGACTGCCGACTGGGAATACCGTCTGCAGCAGATTCAGCGTGGGGAAGCCAGTGCCGATGACTTTATTGCTGACATTACCGATATGATGACCGATCTTACGAAAACCTATCAGGTAATCAAAGGTGCGGAAGTCCTGTTCCCCTCCGGCAGAGAAGTTGTCGGCAAATGTCCCCGGTGCGGCGGTGAGGTTACGGAATCCAAGAAAGGGTTCTTCTGTGAAAACACGGAATGTCACTTCGGTCTGTGGCGGGACAATCGGTATTTCTCAGCCAGACATATTACTCTGACCCGTGAACACGTGGAAAAACTGCTTGCGGACGGGCAGGTGTACATGACCGGTCTGTACTCCCAGAAAACCGGCAGGGACTATGACGCATGGGTAATTCTGGACGATAACGGGGAGTTTGTCCGCTTCCGGATCGAATTTGACAGAGAGATGCGCAGATGAAGCAGGACCGGTACGAGGCAGAAACGATCATCCTGTACAATGAGGCAGAACAGACTGCTAGCGTGTATACCCATGATCCCAAACTGAAAGAGAAGCTGAAACGGCTGTCGGAGAAGCACCCGGAGAGAATCATATTCATCACGGAAAACGACAACGGCGGTGTGACATATGTTGTGCCGAAGAAATGTGTCCAGATCCGAGAACCCGTCAGCGAAGAACAGCGGAAAGCAGCCAGTGAACGTGCAAAGACAGCAGGATACCAACCGCCCAAGCGTGGGAAGGTAGACGAGCGTTGAATAACCAAAATGCGTCTCTGCATGGGGAAATGAACCTGTGCAGGGACGTGTTTTTTGTTTTTTACCATAAAAACCGTACAAAAGGAGGTCACGGATGCCCGAAACCAAATACGAATACTACGCCGAACTGGCGGAACAGACTACCCGACAGCTTACGGACAGTCTGGAAAACTGGACTGCATTCCTGGATACCGCTGCCCGGTTATACAAATACCCCTACCACGAACAGCTCATGATCTACGCCCAGCGGCCTGATGCCACCGCCTGTGCGGATTATGATACATGGAGCAAAACCATGCGCCGGTATATCCGCAGGGGGACAAAAGGGATTGCGCTGATTGATAATGAATCCGATACCCCGAAACTGAAATATGTCTATGACCTTGCCGATACCGGAACCCGGCAGAACTCCCGTCCGGTGAACCTGTGGCGGATGGAACAGGAACACTTGGATTCGGTATTCTATACGCTCGATCAGAATTACGGTGTGACAGACGTATCTCTCACCGAAATATTTGAAGAAATCGCAGTCAATCTTGCCGAAGAATTCTGGGACAACCACAGCCGTGACATCATCGGCATCGTTGACGATTCTTTCCTGGAGGAGTATACTGATGATACCATCGGAGTACGATTCCGGGAAGCGGTCACGGTCAGCACGACATACACCCTCATGGTACGGTGCGGCATGGAATCCTCCTTCACCCACGAAGATTTCCTGCCGGTTTTTGAGTTCAACACCCCCGACACCATCGCAGCCCTTGGAACTGCTGTCAGCCAGATCAGCGAACAGATCCTCCGGGACATTGAAATCACGATAAAAATTTATGAAAAAGAAAGGATACAGGAACATGAAGAACGAACTGACTTACACAAGAGTGGGGGACTACGCATATCCGAACCTGACCCTGCAGAACCCGCAGCAGAAGACCCTGGGCAAGTACGGCAGGATGCGCCGGGAATATCTGAAGAACCACCGTCCAATCCTGTACAACAGATTAATCCTGTCGGAGAAGCTGCACTCCCACCTGACGGAGATCGACACGACGGCGAACAGCAGAATGGGACAGATGATGGACGAGTTGCAGAAAGCGAACAACGTGACGGAACAGATGAAATCGGAGAACCCGATGCTGTGGGTGCAGACGATGAACAGCTTGAAATCCCAAGCAGAGGAAACGATTTTGACGGAGCTGATTTACAGCTAAACGACCCCACACCTTTCGGCAGAGGAAATCAGCTCAGCCTGTTTGACCTGATTCCCACGGAAGCGGAACAAATTGTATACATCGATAAAGCGGAGAGCATTTCACCTATGCCCTTCGCTTTATCCTTTTCACAGGAAGAAATTGACACCGTTCTTCGGTACGGCAGCAATACGGACGATCACCGGAAACGCATTGTAGCGGAATTTATGAAGCAGAAAACCATTGATGAAAATGCAGATTTTCTCAAAGGAATCTTCCACGGCGGAAACGGTTTTATCGTGGACAATCGTGATATATGTGCGTGGTATGCTGACGATGGTATCCACATGGCACAGGGGCGCTCTGCGGGATACACAACCTTTGCCAAAGTGCTGGACTGGGAGGAAGCCGCTGAACAGGTGGGGCAGATGCTGGAATCTGGAACCTTTGCAACTAATGTGGAACTGGCGGAGGCAGTATCCCATGCCCAGCGGCTTTTGGCCATTGATATATGGAATCTGCATTCCTATTTTTCAGAATCTGCGAACGGAAAATATTACAGTGATGTTATGTTTGACGGAACCTATCCGGATTCTGTGGAACGGATCACAGAAATGCTTGCCGATCCGTTCATGCGGGATGTGATTGCAGAAGAAACCGCAAGACTGGCAGGGGACTACGCACAGAACCGTAATCTGCTTCGGTTCCATCATGCCAGACCGGATCATCTGGCGGTGCAAATCCGGGAACTGGGAGACATGACCCATGAATACGCAACCGATATGACTGTCCTTCCGGCGGTGCGGCAGTTTATAACGGAAGATGAGATAAGCGAATCCTTCATCGGACATGGTAGTGGTGTCCATAACAGTAAATTCCGGATTTATGATTATCTGACTGCTCAGCATACAGACAAGGAAAAGATCGACTTTCTGAAAAACGAATATGGTACTGGCGGGCACAGTCATGCGCTCTCTGGTTCCACAGGAAGCTGGGAAGATCATGACAGCAAAGGAATCCGTCTGAAGAAAAATGACTGTGCCGATGTGGAAATATCCTGGACGAATGTACTGAAACGGCTGAATGATCTGATAAAGAAAGATCGGTATCTATCTCAGGATGAGAAGAACGCCAGAAAAGCCCACTTTGATGCTGAAAAAGTATATACCTCCGTCAAAGCGGAGCATCCGGATGATATTGTTCTGTATCAGTTTGGATCTGCCTATGAGATGTACGGCGAGGATGCGAAAAAAGCCGGTGATCTGCTGAACCGGTATGTGTTCGAGCGTGATTTACCCGGTATTGGTGTGGTAGATATGTGCAATATTGATACCAGCCGACTGGATGAAACCGTGGAGAAACTGCGGGACAGGTATGATGTAACGGTTATCACACTTGATCGGGACAGCGGCGAATGGCGTAATTATACCATGTTGTCCGTAGATCATGAAGCTGAAAAGGCGATTGATGCTTATGAAGCGGAATTTGGTGCGGACGGGTATCGTGCTTTTCCGGGGAATGCTCCCGAACAGGAAGCATTGTCTGACCGCACCTATGCAGAAGAACATCTGATACCGGAGGAAACAATGTTCACTATCGGTAATAAGCCATACATGGTTGACCGGGTGGATTTGGATTCCCTGACCGTCCATTATCAGTACATCGGTGTGATTATACCGCAGGGAGAAGAAATTTTTCATTCTGCTCCGGTGGATGTCATTCGCCGGTATATCGAGGTTGATGATATAAAGATGAATCTGCCACCCGAACAGCAGACCATCGTGGAAGCCTTTGAAACCAGCGGGTTTGTCTTTAATCCTTCTCCCAACAATGAAATCCGCTTTGACGATGCTGCCGGTTATCCCATGACATACAAAACATGGGAGGATGCTTATGCCGCCATTGACAGTGCGGAACTGCGTGATTCCCCCGGACTGCGTGAGGAAGTCCGGCGGATTTTGCATCCGGAACCTGCAGGTGAGAATGTATCTGTACCGGAAGAACCGCAGGAACCGGAATATACAACAAAGACAGTTGCGATCTATCCTGCCGAAGAAAACCGGATGCCGTTTGATGTGGTCATCCAGACCATCCGCACAGATGAACCCAAGGAAATCCCTCCTGAAAACTTCCGGATCACGGATGATGAACTCGGTACAGGCGGTGCAAAAGCAAAGTTCCGGATGAACATGGATGCGATAGGTACCCTCAAACAGATCGAATCCGAAAACCGTCACGCCACACCGGATGAACAGGAAGTTCTATCAAAATACGTTGGTTGGGGCGGTCTTGCGGATGCGTTTGATGATTCCAAGGAAAACTGGCGGAATGAGTATGCTGAACTGTCAGCCGCACTGACACCGGAGGAATACACCGCCGCTCGTTCTTCCACTTTGAACGCCCACTATACCTCACCCACCGTAATCAAAGCAATCTATGAAGCAGTCGGAAATATGGGATTTCAGACAGGCAACATATTGGAACCGGCGATGGGCGTCGGGAATTTCTTCGGATTGCTACCGGAGGAAATGTCTGGCTCCAAACTCTACGGCGTGGAACTGGACAATATTACGGGACGGATTGCCAAGCAGCTTTATCCGAACGCGGATATTACTGTAGCCGGGTTTGAAACCACGGACAGGCGGGACTTCTTCGACCTCGCCGTAGGCAACGTCCCTTTCGGAAACTACAAAGTCAATGACCGGGCTTACAACAAGCTCGGTTTTTCTATCCATGACTACTTTTTTGCCAAAACGCTGGATCAGGTTCGTCCCGGTGGGGTGATTGCATTCGTTACTTCCCGATATACGATGGATAAGCAGTCCCCGGAGGTCCGGAAATATATTGCCGAGCGTGCGGATCTGCTCGGTGCCATCCGTCTGCCGAACAATGCGTTCAAGGCAAATGCGGGAACCGAAGTCACCACAGACATCCTGTTTCTGCAAAAGCGTGACCGCCCGCAGGTGATCGAACCGGATTGGATACATCTCGGTCAGACACCAGAGGGGATCACCGTCAACAGCTATTTCGTGGAACATCCCGAAATGGTTCTCGGTACGCTGAAGCTGGACGATATGATGTACGGCGATAAGAAAGAAGTAACATGCGAGCCTCTGCCGGATACCAACCTTGCCGATCTGCTGCATGAAGCCGTCAAGCATATTAAGGGTACATATCAAGAAGCAGAACTGCCCGATCTTGGTGACACTGAAGCTATTGAAAAGACCCTACCTGCCGATCCAAACGTGAAGAACTACAGCTATACCGTGGTAGACGGCGAAGTATACTACCGTGAAAACTCCATCATGGTACAGCCGAATCTTAATGCCACAGCACAGGAACGGGTAAAAGGTATGGTGGAACTGCGGGACTGTGTGCATGATCTGATCGACAAACAGCTTTATGGTGCAGGGGATATAGAAATCACGCAGATACAGAACCGGCTGAAACAGTTTTACGATGATTTTTCAGCGAAGTATGGTCTGATCAATGATCGCCCCAACCGTGCTGCCTTTGCAGAGGATTCTTCATATTATCTGCTGTGCTCTCTGGAAATCCTTGACGAAGATCACAAGCTGAAGCGGAAAGCCGATATGTTCACGAAACGGACGATCATGCCCAATACTGTGGTCACTTCCGTAGATACTGCTGCCGAAGCATTGGCTGTCTCTATTGCAGAAAAAGCGAAGGTGGATATGCCGTATATGTCCGAACTCACAGGTAAGAACACTGACGAACTTGCCGCCGATCTCCGGGGCGTGATCTTCCAGATTCCCGAACCGGCGAAAAGTGATGGCAGTATCCGGTATGTCACCGCAGACGAATATCTCTCCGGCAATGTCCGTGAAAAACTGCGGATTGCCGAAGCATACGCCGCTGACAATCCCGCCTTTTCTGTCAATGTGGAAGCCCTGACTGCTGCACAACCTAAGAAGCTGGAAGCACATGAAATTGATGTTCGGCTCGGCGCAACGTGGATTGATAAGGAGTACATTCAGCAATTCATGATGGAACTGCTGAACCCGGCATTCTATCACCGGCGTAAGATCAGCGTGAACTATTCCGAAGTTACAGCAGAGTGGAACATCACGGGTAAAAGTGTAGATTCAAATAACATCAATTCGTATCATGTTTACGGCACAGACCGGATCAACGCATACCGGATTCTGGAAGATACGCTGAACCTCAGGGATGTCCGGATTTACGATACTGTCACCGATGCAGATGGAAAAGAACGGCGGGTGCTGAATTCCAAGGAAACTACCCTGGCACAGCAGAAACAGCAGGCCATCAAGGATGCTTTTCAGGATTGGATATGGAAAGACTCGGACAGACGACACACGCTGGTGGATCGGTACAACGAACTGTTCAACAGCAGCAAACCCAGAGAATACAACGGTGAGCATATTCGTTTCAACGGCATGAATCCCGAAATCTCTCTGCGCGAACATCAGAAAAATGCCGTTGCCCACATCCTCTATGGCGGAAATACTCTGTTGGCACACGAAGTCGGGGCGGGCAAAACCTTCGAAATGGTGGCGGCGGCAATGGAATCGAAACGGCTGGGATTGTGCAATAAACCGCTGTTTGCTGTGCCGAACCATCTGACAGAACAGTGGGCATCGGAGTTCCTGCGTCTATACCCATCAGCGAATATTCTTGTCACTACAAAGAAGGATTTTGAACCGGCGAACCGTAAGAAGTTCTGCGCCAGAATCGCCACAGGCAATTATGATGCTGTCATCATGGGACACAGCCAGTTTGAGAAAATCCCGATGTCGAAGGAGCGGCAGGAACAGCTTCTGCAGGCACAGATCGAGGAAATCACGGAAGGGATCGAAGAACTGGAGTCCAGCAATGCGGAACGGTTCACTATCAAGCAACTGGAGAGGACGAAGAAAAGTCTGGAAGTGAGATTAGCGAAACTGCAGGACGATAGCCGGAAGGATGATGTTATTACTTTTGAGCAGTTAGGCGTGGACAGGCTTTATGTGGACGAAGCACATAATTATAAAAATGCTTTCATCTACACAAAAATGCGGAATGTTGCAGGCTTATCCACAACAGATTCACAGAAGTCCGCTGACATGATGATGAAATGCCGCTATCTGGACGAAACCACAGGAAGCAAAGGTGTGGTTTTCGCTACGGGTACGCCGGTC
>JAFZET010000131.1 GCA_017560565.1 Clostridia bacterium
AATAAGTATCCCCCGGCAAAGCCGGGGGTTTTACATTTACCGGGCATAGCCCTATTCTACTAGCAGCGCCTAAAAGGCGCATATACGGCTACCATTTGCGAAAGGCAGTTTACTTGCTACCCGTAAACGGGTCAGGCTCTTCGAGCGTCAGCTGGCTCCCGAGTTCATCCTCTCTCAACTGATGGCTTATGTACTCATCGATCGCCTTGGTATTCTTTCCTACTGTATCCACGTAATACCCCCGGCACCAGAATTCTCTGTTCTTATACTTGTATTTCATGTTTCCCCACTTCTCGTATATCATCAGGCTGCTTTTCCCTTTCAGATATCCCATAAATGTAGAGACACTCATCTTCGGCGGTATTTCAATCAACATATGCACATGATCCGGGCATACTTCTGCATTCAGTATATTTACCCCTTTCCATTCGCAGAGCTGCCTTAATATCGCTCCTATTTCCAATCTTTTATCCCCATAAAATACTTTTCTTCTGTATTTCGGGGCAAATACTACGTGATACTTGCAATTCCATTTCGTATGTGATAAACTATGCATGTCCTTCATTTCTACGGACCTCCTTTTGATTTTTTCGTGCAGTTGGTAGCCGCACGTCTATTTTATCAAAAGGAGTTTTTTTGTTCAAGACTTATAGGCATAGCCTTATTTGAACTCCCCGGCCTAGCCGGGGGTTTTCTAGATACAAGAAAACCACAGTCCTTTTCGACTGCGGTTTTCCGGGATACGGATTTATTCTGCTGCGGGTGCGTAAACATCCAGGATCTTCTTGATCTTGTTTTCTTCCACGGTTCTGTTCTTCTTGACATAGGAAGCAATGTCCGTGGTTCCCTTGGAGATCAGCTCAGTCAGCAGATTCAGTGCCACATAGGTATGCAGATAAGTAAAGCTGAGCACACGGTTCTGGAAGATCAGATCCAGCATTTCGGAAGAGTCACTGCTCATGGAGTAACGTCCCATCAGGGTCTTATCGCGGTAGGCAGGCAGGATGTACTTATAACCGGTATAGTTCAGAGATTCAAAGATCACAGCGGTCTTTTCCTGATCCACAACCGTTACGGGCAGGTGGATCGGACGGTCGGTACAGGGACCGATATAGGCTTCCTGGGTTTCGTCCAGCTTGGGCATGGGTACAATCCCGTAGCGCACTTCGGAATCCATCAGTTTTTCGATCTGGGAACCCAGATAGCTGAAGGAGAAAGCAGCCAGACCTCTGGCAAACTGTTCTCTTTCGTCAAAGTCACCGTTGCCCATCTGGTTGTATGCGCCGTTTTTGCCGGAGCAGAAGATGCTGTACAGTTTGTCGATCAGCGATGCGGTTCTTTCTTCTTCCGCATGGAAGGTGATAACATTGCTGCCGGGTTCCTTATAGTACATCTCCACGCCGAAGCCTTCGATCCAGCAGTACGGATATCCGCCGATGGTAATACCGTACAGGTCGTCCACGTCGGTTTCCCCGTTACCGTTCACGTCCGTGTACAGTTCTGCCGTCAGGGCGTCCAGGGTATCCAGCGTCCACTTGCCTTCTCTCACAAGATCGTAGGGATAGTCAATGCCTCGGTCATTCAGAATATCTTCATTGAAGAAACATACCTTGGTTTCCACCATGGAGAAATAGGTGATATAGTTGGAGCCGTAGAACATTTTGTTGTTCAGCGTCAGGGTTTCCACCGTAAACTGCGGCCACCAGGGCTTGGTGGTGTCAATATACGGCAGATCGTGAATGTTCAGGAAATAATTTTTCAGGGACAGGTTGACGGTCTTATTGTCGTGCACCATACCGATGTCGTACACATCATCCCCGGACAGGATCATGGTCTGCACAGCACTTTCGTCCGACTCGGAGGCAATGAGGACAGTGGAAATCCTGACATCCAGCAGTTCCATGGTTTCGGACAGGGAGTCGTAGATGGCATCGTTCACCAGTTCCCCTGTGCTTTCCGCAGCATAGATGAACTTCTCACGGTTTTCGGCTGTCATAATCCGGAAATCATAGCCGTCGTACTTGACGTCGGGCAGCTCCGGACGGATCTCGGGTTCCGTTTCGATGACGGTTTCGGTTTCTCCGACAGCAGAAGCGTCCGCTGCGGTTTCCGTTTCCTGTGCTCCGCCGCCGCAGCTGACAACGGAAAGCATCATGGAAAGAAGAAGAACGGCAGAAATGATTCTACGCATACTATTGATCTCCTCAAAATATATGATGGAAAATTATACCGCAGACTTATGAACTGTATGTGTCTTTTTTACACATATTCAATGAACACGAAATTTTCTTACTTTTTTGTTTTTCCGAAGAAACTTCGATGTATCCGATTATTCTGCAGTCTGCGGGGTATACTAATCCTGAACGCATAACGAAAGGAAGGTATACGCATGCTTGACAGAATCGCAACCATTCTTGTAATCATCGGTGCTCTGAACTGGGGCGGTGTGGGGCTGTTCCGTTTTGATCTGGTTTCCTGGATCTTCGGCGGACAGGATTCTCTCTGGGCCCGGATCATCTACACAGTTGTAGCTCTTGCCGGTATCTGGTGCATCACGCTTCTGTTCAGACCCAGAGCGGAAGAAGTATATCACGAATAAGCCGCAGCTTTCCGGCTTCCTAAACTACCCGGACATGGAGAAGAGGCAGAACAGACGGATTTTCCCGCCATTGTTCTGCCTCGTTTCTCTATGAAACAGACTTTTTTACTCTCATCAGGTAATGTGTTTCGTCTTCCCCTGTTATATACGCACCGTTCCTGCAGATCGCCTTGTATGACGTAATATTGTCCTTCCGCACACGGAGATAGATCTCTTCTTCCGGAACAATGTTTTTTGCCAGATCCAGAGCCAGCTTCAGACCCTTTGTCCCGTATCCTCTGCCTCTGAACTCCTTTTTTCTCATCATTCTTTCCGAGTCCCGCAGTTCTTCCGCTGCCTACAGATACAAGAACAGCCACAACACTATGATCTGCTGTGACTGCAGCTGTTTTATAAATTTTCCTTTACGATATCCGTCCTGTACAGGATCAGATGCACAGCAGACACATGGCAGCGATACCAATCACGATACCGACCCACTGTACAGGTTTGAGCCGCTCCCTGAAGAACACCACAGCAGCAAGGATAGTCATGGTCAGAAGACCGCCGTTGGCAATGGGGAAGAAGATCACGCTGGGCATTACACCGATCAGGAACAGGTTCACCACATTGACGATACCCATGAACACACCGGAACCTACCGGCTGAACAAAGGCTCTGGTACGCATGGAAAAATTGGCAGGTTCCTTTTTCTCCCCCATGAGCCAGGGCACCAGATTCATCAGCACGATGAAGAAAAATGTGACCGCCAGAAAACTGTACAGTTCGTCCGAATGATCGGATTCCTGATGGAGAGTCTGCAGAACACCTACAAGACCGCAGCAAACCATGGACAGGATCGCATCGGGCAGCCATCTGCCGCCTTTTTGATCCCTGGTTTTCTTTTCCCCCCGCAAATCCATCACCAGTGCCATGGAAAGGATCAGAATGGGGAGTGCGATGACCTGCAGAAGCTTGATGCCCTGCTTCAGGAACAGTGCGCCGAAGAGAGCGGGGATCACAAGCCCACCGCTGGTCTGAATAAAGTTGACGAAAGACAGGGGACCGTGGCGGAGCGCCCGGAGCAGTGCCGTCTGCATTCCGCCGGAAACCAGAGCGAACAGAAACGCCATCCCCACGGTATACAGGGACAGTTTGCAGCCTTCAACGAACAGCATCACCACCATGACAGCCAGAGAACCGGCGTACATGAACGTATTGAATTTATAAACGTCCGTATTGTTTTTCAGATAATTCTTGCTGAAGCTGTTGGAAAAGACATTTTTCGCCGTTTCCATCAGGACGCTTGCCAGGGTCATCAGATAATAAAGTGCCATATTCTACCTCCGGAAATACTAAGGGTCAGTATATCATAAACCGGCACCGATTGCAAGACAAATTCTCCGGTTCCGGCAGAATTTCACCGGATTTCGTACACATCTCCGTCTTCAGGCAGCAAAACGGGCATGGGCATATCTCCCGCCAGAGCAGCCAGAGCTTCATACCGTGAGGGCGGCATCACATGGATCACGGCAGCACAGGCACAGCGGGTACGGCGGATCCGTTCATACAGTGCTTCCGGCGAAAAATGAGCACATTCGGTAACGACCATTCCCACCGGCACCGTATCCAGAAACGCAGGAAAATCCTCCAGAGAGGGGGACAGATCTCCTGTTACATATACGGAAGATGCGTCTGCTTCCAGAAGAAAACCGAAGCAGGGGGCTTTCATGTGGGCTGTCTGTACACTGCGCACCTTCAACACGCCGTCATCATAAAATGCTCCCTCTTCAATCCGGAAAAACGGCGTATGCGCTCCTGTCCAGCCCGGGGTCTGCATCCGGCAGTAGGCTTCAAAGGCATCGATCCCCCGCTGTTCGGAGAGCCAGATCCCGCACCGGATGCCGAAGTAAGCCGCCAGATTCAGAATATCCGCCAACCCGTTCATGTGGTCGCCGTGAAGGTGGGTGATGAAGATGGCTTTGAGCCTGCCGAAATCATACCCCTCTCCTGCCAGAATGTCCAGCACCGGTGCCCCTGCATCCACCAGATAGGCATTGCCGGCATCCGTTTCCAGAAGAAGACTCTGCTGGTGCCGACCGGGTGCCGGTGCTCCATAGCTTGTTCCCAAAAATCTGATTTTCATTCTATTCTCCCATTTCTCCCATTTTTTCTAATCATAGCAGATTTTCAGGCGAATTGCAAGAAATTTTCCGTTCTCCGGAAAATTTTACGTTTTTGTGTTCCACCCGGTACTGTTTCTGGTATAATATAAATGATAGAAAAACATCCACGTAACGGAGAATTTATGATGGAAAACACTTCTGAAGCGATCCGTCATCTGCTGGAAACAGCCGAGCCGATCCCGGACATTGCCTGTGCCTGCGGATTTACGGACACCCGGCAGTTCACGGAGATCTTTACAGAGAACACAGGTATGACCCCTGAGGAATTCCGTACCGTCTGTGACGGTATCACGCTGCATCCTGCCTATGATGATGACGATGTGCTGCTGGCTGTCCGTTTCGGTTCTGCCCGGTTTCTGGCGGAGGAAGTCCGAGAACTGTCCCGGGACTGTCTGGAAACCAACCTTGTCCATGAACCGGACGATACCTTTGGGTTCCTGCATGAGGCAGCCATTGTCGAATACCACGGTGTGTTGTATACCGCCTGGTACAACTGTCCCCGGTGGGAACTGAGCGGTTACACACCCATCTGCGAAAAACGCTCCCGGGACGGCGGCAGAACCTGGTCGGGACTGCGTATTGTCTGCGAGGATCCCACAGAACAACTCCTGTCCTGTCCGCCCGTTGGTCCCAACGACGCTGACAGACTGTATATGCTGGTGAACCAGATGCGAGCCCCCGATCACATTCACTCTCAG
>JAFZET010000132.1 GCA_017560565.1 Clostridia bacterium
AAAATGGAAGACGGCTACGAATCCTATGTGGCTGAAAAAGGTGCTTCGCTTTCCGGTGGTCAGAAGCAGCGGGTTGCGATTTCCCGTGCCGTACTCCGTCATCCGGAAATCATCATTTTCGACGATAGTACCTCTGCTCTTGACCTGAGCACAGAAGCAAAGCTGCGTCAGGCACTGCACAAAGAGTTTGCAGATACCACGATCATCATGATCGCCCAGCGTATCGCCAGTGTTATGCACGCAGATAAAATTGCCGTATTGGAAAACGGAAAAATCACAGCTTTTGCGGATCACGATACTCTCATGAAAACCAGTGATGCCTATCGTGATATCTATAATTCCCAGATGCAGTCGAATGGAGGTGTGAACAATGGCTGATATGAATAAAATGCCCCCCAAGCCAAACGGAATGCCTCCTATGCCGCCTCCGGGTAAAATGCCAGGCGGAAAACCGGAACAGAAGGAAATGTCCGCAGAAGAGCTGCGACAGCTTAGCCAGAAAAACGGTGTGAATGTAAACGCAAGACGGGGACCCGGCGGTCCGATGATCCGTGAGAAACCGAAAAATGCAAAGGTCACCGTAGGGAAACTTCTCAAATATATTGCAAAGAGCAAGTATCTGATTCTGCTCATCCTGTTTACCACGCTGATCTCAACTGTGCTTAACCTGGCGGCACCTATGCTGCAGGGGAAAGCCATTGACACCATAACACTCGGTACCGGAAAGGCAAGTGTCGATTTCGAAGGACTGATCCGCTATCTGGTACTCATGGCTTGCGTATATGTTGCCAGTTCTCTGATTTCCATGCTCCAGGGAATTGCTTCCGCTAAGATCTCCCAGACCACGGTATTTACACTCCGCCAGGATCTGTTCCGCAAGATCTCCTATTTGCCGATTCAGTATACGGATACACATCCCCACGGCGATATCATGAGCCGTATGACCAACGATGTTGATAATATTTCCAACAGTATTTCTCAATCCATTTCGTCCCTGATTTCCAGTGTCCTCACACTGATCGGTGCGCTTGTCATGCTTGTTCGCTATGACTGGCGTATGGCACTTGTATCTTTGATTACGATTCCCCTGACGATTCTTGTTTCCATGAAACTTTCCAAATTCATGCGGAAATACTTTGTGGAAAAACAGATTCTGCTTGGTAAGCTGAACAGCCAGGTGGAGGAAATGGTCACCGGATATAAAACCGTCATGGCGTATGGCAAGGAAAAAGATGCCTGTGTGGAATTTGCTCAGATCAGCGAAGAATTCCGGAAATGCAGTATCAAAGCCAATGTCTGGGGCGGTCTGATGGGACCTGCCAATAATATTATCAATAACCTCAATTATCTGATCGTAGCGGCCTGCGGGGCATACCTGACAGTAGTCGGTGCCATTTCTGTGGGGGATGTGCAGGCAATACTGCAGTACTCCCGTCAGCTTTCCATGCCGATCAACCAGATCGCCAACCAGTATGCGACCATTCTGACAGCCATTGCCGGTGCAGAACGGGTATTTACAATTCTGGAAACACCTGATGAAATCGACGAAGGAAAAAAGGAACTGAAATTAGAAGAGATCGAAGGAAATCTTGAATTCAATCACATTGACTTCTCCTACACGCCTGAAAAACA
This sequence comes from Clostridia bacterium, assembly GCA_017560565.1. GTDB lineage: Bacteria > Bacillota > Clostridia > Oscillospirales > CAG-272 > UMGS1696. The sequence continues at coordinate 1,633 of JAFZET010000132.1, forward strand.
GGTTCTGTTTGATTTCAATCTGAAGGTGAAGAAGGGACAGAAAATTGCATTGGTAGGCGCTACCGGTTCCGGAAAAACCACCGTTGTGAATCTTCTTACCCGTTTCTATGATCCCAATTCCGGTGAAATTTTACTGGATGGTATCAATATCAACGATATTCCCAAGGAAACGCTTCGTTCTGCGATTGCTATTGTTCTTCAGGATACAGTGTTGTTCCAGGATACCATTGAAAACAACCTGAAATACGGAAATCTGGATGCCACCCATGAGGAAGTGGTGGAAGCTGCGGATGTTGCGGAAGCAAGAGACTTTATTGAACGGCTTCCCGAACAGTATCAGACCGTTCTCGCAGAAGGCGGCAGCAACCTCAGTCAGGGACAGAGACAGCTTCTGGCTATCGGACGGGCCGTGCTGGCAGATCCCAAAATTCTGATTCTGGATGAAGCAACCTCCTCTGTAGACACAAGAACGGAAATGCATATTCAGCAGGCGATGGTTGCACTGATGAAGAACCGTACAAGTCTGATTATAGCCCATCGTCTCTCCACCATTCGTGATGCGGATGCCATCATTGTTATGAAGGATGGGTCTATCATGGAAACCGGCAGCCATGAGGAGCTGTTGGAAAGGAAGGGTGTATACTACGGACTGTACCAGAACCAGTTCGCAGGATTTGAGACCTGATCAAAAACATAGACAAAAAATGTCAGCTTTTCGGATTTCCGTCAGGCTGACATTTTTGTTATATGGATTTTGTTCAGGCGTTTGCGGAAGCTTCCTTCTGAGAACCTTCTTCCGTGTTCTTGGGGGACATTTTAGACATCTGACGCTGTGCCATTACAAGATCGAAATAGATACCTTTGCGGCGCATGAGTTCTTCATGGGTTCCTATCTCAGCCAGCTCACCTTTGTCAAGCACAAGGATTCTGGTGGCGTTACGGAGGGTTGACAGACGGTGCGCAATAGCCAGGGTGGTACGATCCGCAATCAGCTGCTGCAGAGCGTCCTGGATCTGCTTTTCCGTTTCTGTATCCAGAGAAGCTGTAGCTTCATCCAGAATCAGGATACGCGGATTGTGGAGCAGGGCACGGGCAATAGCAACACGCTGCCGTTCACCGCCGGAAAGGGTATGTCCACGTTCTCCCACCTTGGTATTGTAGGCGTTGGGAAGCTTCATAATGAAGGAATGGGCACCGGCAATCTTAGCCGCTGTGATTACTTCATCCCGGGTTGCATCCGGCTTTGCGTAGGCAATATTGTCATAAATGGTTCCGGAGAACAGGAACGTTTCCTGCAGTACCACACCAATCTGGGAACGGAGTGAATCCTGGGAAATATCCCGGATATCGATGCCGTCAATCTTCAGGGCTCCCTCGTTGACATCGTACATACGCATGACAAGGTTGATCAGCGTGGACTTGCCGACGCCGGATTTTCCTACAATTCCGATCATCTCGCCCGGATGGATTTCCACGGAAATATTCTTCAGAACATTGGTGGTGTTGTTATAACCAAAGGAAACATTGTCAAAGGTAATCGTCCCTTCGATTTTATGCTCAATGGCTTCCTCTTTGTCTGCAATATCGGGTTCTTCATCAATGACATCAAAAATCTTGACGATGGAGGTCATTAGTCTGACAAGACGTCTGGGAATGGAGGACATCCAGCGCAGAGGACCATAAATGATGCTTACATAAGCAGAGAACTGGCTCATTTCCCCGATTGTCATTTCACCGCCAAGAATTTTGTTACCCACATAGTAGAGCAAGAAGAATTCACCCACACCCATGAAGAAGCTGAGTATCGGGTTCACAACCCCGAAGAATTTTTCATTCCTGATGGAAGTATCTCTCTGGTCTTCAATGATGGCATTGAACCGTTTGGTTTCCCGGTGCTCCATACCGAAAGCTTTGACTACACGGATACCGGAGAAAATGTCATGCAGTACCGTGCTGGACTTGGATTCCAGGATCCACTGCTTATGGAACATCTTATGCATGAAGCTCCAGAAGAGGCGGTTGGCATACATAACAATGGGGGTGGGCAGAATAATCATCAGTGCCAGACGCCAGTCATAGGCAAAGAGAACGATACTGACCGCAATCAGCGTTACCCCCTGTTCAATGATGTTTCCAAGGTCACGGGTGATAAAACCTGTCAGTTCGCTGGTATCTCTGGAAACACGGGTGATCAGCTCTCCGGCTGTCCGTTTCGCAATACGGGCAATGGACAGCATCTGGATCTTGTTGAATACCATTTCCCGCAGAGCAACCACAACCTTGTTCCCGGCGAGGATCAGCAGGATACTGCGGCTCATACCCAGAATACGGCTGAGGATCTGTACACCCAGCATGGACAGCAGCACAGCCACAAACATATGCAGCTCCGGCATGGTATCCGCCTGGATGTAGTCATCCACCAGAACACGGTTGAGATAGGGGGGGATCAGATTGAACAGGGCAATCACGAAGTACATGGCAACAGATGCGTAGATCAGCCAGCGATAAGGGTGTGCAACCTCCCAGAGACGCTTGAGGTAACTCTTTTTATCTACGCAGAAGTCACAGATGGAAGATCCCGGACGATAGGGTCTGCCGCATTTCGGGCAGACTCTGTCCAGTTCTTCTTCATATTCGTAATGTATCCCTTTGCCTTCCAGATGCCGGTTCATTTCCTTGATAACGGCGGCAAAAGTATTCAGATACTGCATATCCGCCCGACAGAGCAGATGCTCGGTATCATCTTTGTCCTTGTATTCCGTAAACACGCACCCGATTCCCTGGCGGAAAATGAATTCCTTTACCTGTTCCAGGGGAAGGGAAAGGATCTGTTTGCTATCTAGATACAACAGAAAACGATCTTTCAGCAGAACAGCTATACCGTCACAGCGTGTACGTGAATCATCCGGAAGCAGATCAAATCCATAAGCCAGCAGAATATCTTCTTCACGAATAGAAGCATCCAGCCTGCAGACTCTGGCAGTCAGTAATTTTCTGTTTTCCATACAATAATGATCTTGCCTTTCCTTGGTTTGAAACGATCCTTTTTACAGGAACAGCTCGATTTTCTTGAAACTCTTTCTGTCCAGTGCTTCAATGTCCGGAATCTCGTAGCGGTTGCCGTCAATATCCGTAATGAAGATCCGGGTACCGCCGTCTACCTTCATCAGGCTGTGAAAGGTATCGTGCAATGTGAAAGAAAGTTCACCTTCGTCGGTCATGACCTTCCAGTAGGAAAAACCGAACTTATCCTTCATGGAAATGATACTTTTCACAACAGGCGTGTAGTATTTCCGGTTCAGCTCACTGCGAATGGCTTCCGCATCCTCTTCTTTCAACACGGAAAGATCCGAAATCATGCCGATTTCCTTATTGTCCTTGTCCAGAACAGAGATATAGGAAAAAGGATTGTCGAAGGGGAAAGCTCTGTGCAGATAAATCCGGTCATAAGTTTTGGTTTCTATGGTACCTTCTTCATTGGGCGCTGTTAGGGTGAGTGTCAGGAAATCCGATTTTTTTTCAAAGACAGCATTGTCCTTTGTGATATAGACAATGGCTACAATCTCATTCAGTGCCTTTTTGATTTCGTTTTTCTTTTCATCCATATAGTTTACCTCGTCAGCCTTCGATACCGATATTCTTCATGGCATCCAGCTGGAGCTTGTACAGATTGTAATAGATCCCTTTTTTGTTGATCAGTTCCAGATGGGTTCCAGATTCGGGCATTTTACCGTTTTCAATAACGATCAGCTTGTCCGCATCCCGCAGGGTGGAAAGTCTGTGGGCAATGGTAATGGTGGTACGTCCTCTGGAAAGCCGTTCAATAGCTGTCTGGATCTTCCGTTCCGTTTCGGTGTCCATGGCAGCGGTTGCTTCATCCAGAATCAGAATTTTCGGATCCCGGAGAATGGAACGTGCAATGGAAAGCCGCTGCCGTTCACCACCGGACAGATCCTTGTAACCGAAACCGATCATGGTAGAATACCCGTCAGGCAATTTGATAATAAAGTCGTGTGCCCCGGCAATTTTGGCGGCTTCTATGACTTCTTCGTATGTGGCATCCGGCTTTGCATAACGGATATTGTCCAGAATGGTGCCCATGAAGAGATAGGTTTCCTGGGATACGATGGAAACGTGTTTCCGCAGTTCTGCAAAGGAAATATCCTTGACATTGATCCCATCGATCAGAATCTCCCCGGCTGTTACATCGTACAAGCGGATCAGCAGGTTCGCCAGAGTGGATTTACCGGCACCGGTGTGACCTACAATCCCCAGTGCGTGTCCGGCTTCTATATCAAAGGAAACATCGTCAATGATCTTCCGGTTTTTATCGTAGGAAAAATCCACATGGCGGAATTCCACGTGCCCCTGGATATTGCCCAGTGTTTTGGGTTCCTTGGATTCTACAACTTCAGGTTCTGCATCCATTACCTCGATCAGACGGCTCATGGCGTTGAGAGAGTCAGTAAACCAGGAAACCATATCCACAAAGGAAAACATGGGGCTGTAGATCATGTTCATGTAGGAGATAAAGGTCAGCAGCATACCATAGGACATATTGCCTTGGATGACCATCCAGCCGCCTGCACCTAAAACGATCAGGTTGCTGACGGAGAACAGCAGATGAACACCGGGAAATGCCAGTGTTGCGAAGATGGAGGTGTTCTGTTCGGCTTCGGCAACAGACTTGCTGCTTTTCCGGAAACGGACAATCTCGTCTTTTTCCTTGGAGAACGCCTTTACGACACGCATACCGCTGAGAACATCACTCAGGATCGCATTCATTCCACGGGATTTTGCCCAGCGCTTGGCATGGAGCTTGCCCATCTTATCAAAAAGAAGCCGGATGGAAATGAATACCAGCGGTACCGTGACCAGTGCCAGGAGAGTCAGCAGGGGATTCATGATCAGCATGATAACCAGCATAACCGCAATTTGCACGATGTTAACAAGGAAATAGGGCACGCCGTCACAGAAGAACCAGTAGATGGTGTTGGCATCGTTAGTTACCTGCGCCATCAGCCCGCCGGTCTGCCGGTTGGTGTAGAAACTGATGGATAGACGCTCAATGGCGGTGAAAATGGTTTTCTTCAGGTCATAACTGAGCTTTGCTGCGATCACGGAAGTGACGATGGAGTGGAACATGGAGATCAGCATGGACAGAATCCGGGTGCCGATAATCATAGCCAGTACCATCAGAAGCTGTCCGTAGAACTTACCGGTCGTATTCAGGACTTCATCAAAATAGAATCCGGAGCTGATATACGGCGCAAGAACACCGATGGCACTGGAAAGTACCAGAGAGAGAATGATCATGACCACGTGCAGACGATACCGCAGCAGGAAGGAACTCATTCTCCGTATGATCTTGTTTTTGTCCATGCATTTAGGACAGATTTTGCGCGCTTTGTCCACATAACGGGTGCCGCATTTGGGGCAGAAGACCTCATCCCGCTTGTTGCCTTCCTTATCTGGTTCAATCTCACCCTTTTCCACCAGCTGTTTCAGAAAGCGTGCTGCTGCCTGACAGGAGGGACGATATGTATTGGAACCATTTAGCAGAAGCTGGAAGGTGTTTCCCTCTTTACGTTTAGCGGTCAGACGTATGGAGGCAATCTGTTCCTCCACAAAAAATTCCGCAAAATCTTTCAGATCATATACAGAGGAAGAAATCTCCGTAAACGCGACATCCGGTGTGAAGCCTTTTTTACGGGACTGGGGCGAGTTCAGCGTCACAGAACCGGAGATGATCATGATATGTGTATCCGTTACCAGCATCCAGCTGTCGCAGCGAACCATATCCGGCGAAAGATCCGTCATGATGCAGAGCTTGATTTCGCTCTGGGGAATCCCTCGTTTTTCAAGAACATC
>JAFZET010000019.1 GCA_017560565.1 Clostridia bacterium
CAACGCTGTGACAATCTCAGCAGACATCCACAAGTTGAAGAACGGACTGACACAGACGGTCAGTTTTTGTAAAAAGTACAGCGGGAAATACCGTTTGTTAAACCCTGCAAGCATCCGCATGGCACGCAGATTCGTATGGTCTTTACGCATCGATCTTACCATCCTGATAATATTTTGCCTGTACACCAAACATATAGGCATACGATCCGTTTTGTTCCATCAGTTTCTCATGACTGCCGGATTCGATGATTTTACCATCCTCCAGCAGAATGATTCGGTCACAGAATCGGGTGGAAGCAAAACGGTGTGAAATATAGATAGAAGTTTTGTTTTCAGTCAAAGTATGATACTGCAGATACAGATTGTTTTCTGCAATGGGATCGAGAGCAGCTGTCGGTTCATCCAGTACCAACAAAGAACCGCCTTTGTATATGGCGCGGGCAAGCAGCAGCTTTTGTGTTTCGCCGCCGGACAGATCAATGGCATCATCGAAAATGCCTTTTCTCAGATAGGTATCCATACCCTTTGGCAGAGTTTCTATTTTCTCCCACAGACCGCTTTGTCTGAGTGCTGCTTCTGCACGGGCACGGTCTGCGGTTTCCTCGTTGTCCCGATCCATTTCATCGTCACAGCTGGTAATGAACTGCACGATTGTCATCGCCGGAATGGAGATATCCTGAAAAACAGCGGAAATCAGTGTATAATACTCTTCAATGTTATAAGCCGGAATCGGTTGACCGTTTATGAGAATTTCGCCCTTGGTCGGCAGATAGAAGCCGCAGATCAGCTGGATCAGTGTGGTTTTTCCGGCACCGTTCATACCGACCAGTGCCAGCTTTTCACCGGCAGAAACGGTCAGATCAATGCCTTTGATCGTGTAGTCCTCCGCCCCATCATACTTATACCAAACATCACGCATCTCAATGGTGACCGGCATGCCTTTCGGCGGCAGCGGACATCCCTTTCCGTGGTTGAATTTTTCCTCAATCGAGAAGAAATCTCTGTAATAACCGATCTTGTCCGCTCTGGAAGCAAGCGCGGCGACCTGTCCTGCAAGAGATCGGATATATCCGCTGATGGAAGACACAGCGCCAAAGAAAAAGACAAAATCGCCAACAGAAATGGTATCATCGAGCAATGTAAGAATCAGAAACAGATATGCGGCTCCGTTCTGCAGAAAGGTCAGGACAGACGAGAAAACGGATGCCCACAGTCCACGGAGAGAACAGCGTTTATCCCACATCATCTGATATGCCTGATAATCGCCGATCATCTTTTCAATCCAGCCCGTCATATCGTATAGCTTGATATCCTTCGCCCGATCGAAATCCTCAGATAGTCCTTCCAGATATACTCTGCGGCGGCTTTCCTTTTCCCATTGATCCTTGTGTTTTTCCGTATAAGCTGTCTGCCACCGTGCGGGAATATAGGAAAGGAGGGACACTGCCAGAATAATGACAAACAGCAGCGGGTGAATCGCGGTCATCAGAGAGGCATACGCCGTGATGCCGAGCACAGACTGCAGAAGGGCAACAAGATCCTGCCAGAAGAATTCCGCGGAGCTGTTACCGCCGCAGGCATCTGACATAGCGAGGTTTTTGCGCTTTTGATACTCCTGCCGCTCATGGTTTTCACAGTCCGTAGTATCATCCTTGTTCAGCATTTGCTCCTGTATGGCTGTGGTCAATGTATATCTTCGCGCCATCTGTCTGGTGTACAGATAGTGTTTCAAAAGCTGAATGATACACAGAATTGCCATATACAGAAGGATCAATTCCGTGAGTTTAGAAAAAGCCTGTCCTGATCCCAATGCATCAATGAGTACTTTGGGAAAATAGTCACCGGCGATCCTGCTGATAATGGAGATCGGAATAAACAGGAAAAAGGAGAAAAGATAAACCCGATCATGATTCCACATGTTCCGCAGAGCCCAGAGCAGACTTCCGATGGAGTTGTATTTTTTTGTTTGGTTTTCTTTTGTTTTCATCTATCATCACCTCGCAATCATCATATCACAAATCCCCGGACTTGTGTAAATCCGGGGATGAATCGTTATTTCCGGGTGACGAATTGCATATTGTACTGCAAATAATCATACCTGCGGAAGCAGTATTTCTGTTGTGAACGCTCCGTCCTCACTATTGCGGCTGATGTATCCCTCAAGCCGTTCCACAATCGCATCTATGCGAACAAGCCCAAATCCATGTCCGTCGCCCTTGGTGCTGCGGAACAGCGTACCTTCCTTTTTCATCTTCTTACCGGCGCTAAAGTTCGTGAAGGAAATATATAACTGTGTGTTCTTCATGTCCATGTAAACACGAATCAAGCGTTGTTCCGGTGGGAGCTTCATGTTTGCTTCAATGGCATTGTCAAAGAGATTGCCGAAGATGCAGCACAGATCAATCTCCGAGGATTTCAGCTTGATGGGTATATGTGCATCCGCCACGACCTCAATGCCTTTCGCTTTCGCAAGCGAGATTTTGGAATTGAGAATAGCGTCGGTCATAGGATTGCCGGTCTTGATAACCGTATCAACGATAGTCAGATCTTCGTCGAGCAGGTCAAGAAAATTCTTGATGGCATCGAGGTCGCCGTTTGCTGCGTA
>JAFZET010000133.1 GCA_017560565.1 Clostridia bacterium
CGGTTTCATTAAGGTCGATGATTGTAGGGCGGGATGCCCACATCCCGCCGTCTGACGTTTTGCAAAATTTGCATATCTGTAAGCAAAACATACAGTTTCGTAAGAAATTAGTTGTAGATTATGCCGTGTTGGGTGATTGAATACCAAACTATACAGCGGCGGGATCACTCAAGAAACTTGAGTGGGTGAGTCCATCCCGCCCTACGGTTTATACCGTTTATTCAGCCAACAGCGGTTTGGTTAATCATCATTGACTTAATTAGTACTGGATCTTTCCCCGCATGGTGGTGGGGTGGTTGTACAGTTCGGCAAGGGCGGAGGTACCCGAGTGGGCGTGGCACAGAGCTGCTGCCAGGGCGTCGGCGGTGTCGTCCGGTTTCGGCGGTTTTTCCAGCTTCAGCAGCATGGTCACCATGGTGATTACCTGCTTTTTGTCCGCTCTGCCGTAGCCCACCACTGCCGATTTGATCTGCAGGGGGGTATACTCATACACGGGGATACCTGCCAGGGTGGCGGCAAGGAGCAGGACTCCTCTGGCTTCCGCTACGATGATCCCGGTTTTCTGGTTGGTATTGAAGAACAGCTCTTCGATGGACACAGCGTCCGGTTGATACGCCGCTATGATCTGCTGCATCTGCCGGAACACTTCGGCGATCCGTTCTTCCGTCTTCATTTCCGGTCCGGTGGTGATGGCACCGTAGCCCACCGGTTTTGCCTTCATCCGGTCGTAATCGATTACGCCCCAGCCCACGATGGCAATCCCCGGGTCGATCCCCAGGATCCGCATGGAAACACTCCCCCTTATATTTCATCTTATCATAGTATTATACCATAGATTCTACCGCTTGTCAAAATCTATTTCCCGGGATTTTTGTTGGGTTTTCGTAAATTTTCTGTTCTTTTTGATGCAATATCCCCATCTGTACGCAAAAGACCCGCCGGATGGTTTCCGACAGGTCTTCCGACAACGGAATGTATTGTATTACCGCACCCGGAATCTTGCCAGTGCTTTGGTAAGGATCGGCACACCGATCACGGTCTCAATGATCTCCGGCACCATATAGCCGCCGTTGTAGATCAGCGAGAACAGCCATGCGCCGTACCGGTGGACGATGTGCCCCGGGTCGTCTGCGTACCACTCCAGATCCAGAGCATACCAGATGACAGCCCCGGACACCAGATGGCAGGCAAACCGGAGAAGCACCACGGTCACAGTACCCACCACGGCACCGATCCACATATTTTTCTTTTCGTCACGGGTATAGGGGATCTTCACGGCATAACCGGCCAGCCCCAGTACGGAAAACGCAAAGATATAGTCAAAAAGAATGCAGAGGATCCGTCCCCCGGCGGAAGGCACCCAGGCGATATTGTTCAGACCGAAAAGCAGCTGCAGAACGGAATAGACAAAAGCGGCAGGCAGGCTCACTTTCACGCCCCTGCGCAGGGACAGAATGATGATGGGCGCCATGGACAGAAGGGTCACGGAGCCGCCAAAGGGTGCTTCATAGATTTTTATGAAGCTGAGGGCAGTTCCCAGTGCGATCATCATGGCGGATTCCACCAGAAGCAGAATTTTCTGTGTTCGGGTCATACTTTGATACCTCGTTTGATAGATTTTCGACAAACCGCTTTTTTCTGTCAGACAATAAGGAAAAGGCCTTTGTTCCCATCAAACTGCAGTGCAGGTTGGTCTGACGGAAATAAAAGCCTCAATGTATCGGATGGTGATCAGTTACCCGACAAACATACTCCCTACGCCGGCATTATCCGGATCAGGTTGGAGGGTTCGGCATTTCCGTCTCAGCCATAAGGCACCCCTGGTTTGTTCGTTTTTCAGTATAGCACAGACATCTGTGTTTGTCAAGGGGAATTTTTCCTTTCCTCATCTTCCCCGGTTATCCCGGTACAGCATACGGCAGCTGATCCAGATAATGGCGACTGCCGGAGGTGCGATCCACATAAGCTGCCATACGTGGTAACTGCGCAGGATCCAGCACAGCATGAACAGGATGCCCACCACCAGAAAGCTGCACAGCCAGAAAGTCAGCTTCTTCACGCCCCACAAACTGTTGAAAATCACTGCCAGAAGCCCGGTCACCGGTATGGCAATCACCAGTGCCAGGGTCAGATCCACCTGACAGAACCGGCCGACCAGGAACACAAGTCCCGCCAGCATCCACACGCCGATCATGGCAATGGCCGCCACGGCACCATGGTTGATACCGGTTCCGGCATGGCTCTCCGACGCCGTTTCGTCCTTCCCGGATGGCACCGCTGCTTCTTTTTCTTCACCGGGCAGGGACAACAGCGCATCCGCAGTCACGCCGAAAGTATCTGCAAGCCGTTTCAGGCAGAGCACATCCGGCAGACCTTCCGCCCGTTCCCATTTGGATACAGTCTTGTCGGAGTACCCCAGTTTTTCGGCAAGCTCCGCCTGTGTCATACCGGCACTTTTCCGGCAGGCGGCAATATTGGCAGCAAGGATCCGCACCAGATCCTGTTTTTCATCCATGTACTTTTCTCCTTATGCATCCGAAAAGACTGTCTTTCCGGCGTAGAATCACCCGTTTCTGCACTCTCCCCACAGTAGAATCGCCGTATTTCACCTCTCCTGAGCACATTTTTACTCTACTTCCGGGAGATCACGGTCTTTTTCTCCCCTCTGCAGAACAGAAATCAAAAAAGTTGAAAGATAGAGCGCAGTAACCGGATATGGGATGGGCAAACGGGGTAAAATCAGATATACTGATATTGTAAGGTAATCATACCACAAAGTTCCAAAGAAAGCAAGGGATTCACATGAAGCAGATTTTTATTTTCGGAGACTCCATTGTGAAAGGGGTCACATACAGCACGGAAGCGGACAAATACAGACTTGTGTCCGGTCGTTTTTCCACACTGGCGAGCCGGGGCTGGGAGGTAAAAAACTGCGCACTGGTGGGAGCCACCGTAGAGGAGGGCATCAGAATGCTCCGCCGGAAACTGGTGGACACAGCCGATGACACCACGGTGCTTCTGGAATTCGGCGGAAACGACTGTGACTACCGCTGGGCTGACATTTCCGCCGATCCCACCGCCGCACACCAGCCGAAAACACCGCTGGAAAACTTCACCCGCCTGTACGGAGAGCTGGTTTCCTGCGCCAGAGAAAAGGGAGCATCGGTGTACATCTGCAATCTTGTGCCCCTGGACGCAGACAAGTACATGAAATATATTTCCCGGGGGCTGAACTACGACACGATCCTGGGCTGGCTGGGAGACGCCTCCATGCTGTACCGCTGGCACGAATTCTACAGCCGCACCACTGAGAAGCTGGCAAAGGAGCTGTCCTGCCCCCTGATCGACCTGCGCCAGCCTTTCCTCATGAGTCACCAGTACCGGAATCTTCTCTCCGGCGACGGCATCCACCCCACCACGGAAGGTCATGCGCTGATCGAGGAAACTGTGGCAGCGGCGCTGGCGTGATGCCATGTGATTCCATGTAAGAAATAAGAGGTCAGAAGTAAGAAATATATGGAAAAACCGCCCTTTTTTACAGAGCGGTTTTTTTATTCGTTTCGTCTGCGGTACAGGTATATACCGAACACAGCGGTTGCAAGAGCGTATAAGAAGAGCGAAGTACACAGGGTTTCCGTATCCGCACCTGTACCCATCAGGGGGAGAAACCCAATATACGGCGTCAGGGGAAGTGTGAAAAGCAGTGTGATGATAAACTCCGCCATGCCCGTGGTCAGCAGATCGCCTGCCGAAAAGCCGAGAGACGGGGCGGCTATATGGAACAGCGTGCAGGTCAGGGGGATAAACGCCAGAACCAGCAGAAAGATCAGCATATTCTCACGGTACCGGAACAGATACATACCGAGGGGCAGCAGAACCGTCCATGCCGCAGAACCAATGGACGCATAATACTGCACGATGCCGCAGGTGTGTTCTGCCCCCGCATCAGAGCACCCGCAGCCGATCAGAAAGGGATGCGCAACACAGAAAAAAGCATACAGAACCGCCAGCCACCACATAATCAGCCACAGATCGTGTCTCCGGTTCTCTTTCAGTGGCAGGATCATAACAGACTGTCCTCCGGTTTCCGGTATTTTTTCGCTTTCGGAAAATCCCGCCGGTACAGGATATATGCCGGAATCATAACAGCCGCCTCCAGTGCCAGTGCCATAAAGCAGATCACTTCCTGGGGCGGTCCATAGGACAGCAGATTCCAGAACAGCTCAATCGGCAGCAGCATGGGACTGGTGCATCCCACAAGCAGAAAAGGCGTGAGATACCAGCCGTCCGCCAGAAGGAAGCTGATCCCGCCCCCAAAGAGACCGATGCTCCGGAGCAGACACAGCACGGAAAGCCCCTTCATCCAGCCGGTATGCCGGAAATGGCGCAGACCGCCCACCGTCACAACCAGCCACAGTCCCGTCACGACAATATACCAGACCTCCGGCAGTCTGTCCGGACTTGAAACGATCAGGAGATCCAGTGCCTCCGCCGTAAAGAACAGGTGGATCACACCCAGCAGGACAAACGCACACTGATATACATCCAGAAACGTGATCCGGATCTTTTCCGTCCGGGGATGGTATTTCCGTTCCAGAAACGCTGAAAATCCCCACAGTACCAATGTCCAGAGAAGCACCAGCACGAGCCAGCCTGTTTCCAACAGACCTCCGGAACCGTGAAGTCCATGAACCGGTGCCAGAAGCAGTCTGCCCAGTCCACTGGGACTGTACCGGAAGGGAGATGCATCCGTAAACTGCCGTCTGATCGTTTCCATAAGCCATAGACTGCTGCAGGCCAGTGTGGCACCGATATAGGTACCGAAGATCCGCAGGATCCCTCTATTTCGCCGGAACAGCCACAGTCCCCCAGGCACAAAAAGCATCCATCCCACAGCACCGAGAACCTCCGGCAGATGCATCCTGTGACAATCCCCCATCGCCACAGTATCCGGACAGCCGCAGCCAAACAGTGTAGTATACAGAGACGCCGCCAGGGCATACAGCATCCCCAGCCCCCACAGGATCACGGTGATTTTTTCTTTCCGTTCCATGGTATACCTCCGTTCCGTATGGTTTATGCTTTCAGTATACCATAGAACTTCGTCAGATGTAATGTATATTCTGTAAACAAAAAACACGCCCGGGGGTTTATTTCCCGGACGTGTCTTCACAGACTCTTATTCCTAATATAACCGATGATTAACGAAACCGCTGTTGGCTGAACAAACGGTATAAACCGTAGGGCGGAATGCCCCATCCCGCCGCCGAATGATTTGGTATTCAGCCACTCAAAACGGCATAATCTACGACTTGTTTTTAAAAACTGTATGTTTTGCTTACAGAAATACAATTTTTGTAAGACGTCAGACGGCGGGATGTGGGCATCCCGCCCTACATAGTTTTCGTTTTTATAAAACCGGGTAAATCAGCGTTAATTTAACTCTTGCTTCTTATTTCACAAACATTTCACGGTAGCCATCCGCACCGGCCACAAAAACAGGCTTGATGTGCATGGTGAAGGTGAAGTCGGTTTCATTGAAGTGGTACTGCTTCAGCAGCTGCGGACCGCAGGAGTTGGAACCGATGCCGCTCTGCTTGTAGTCGATGATCACGGTGGTTTCCTTGTTCGGTACCAGTTCGTAGTGGTGAGCGGTTCTGGTCAGCTGTTCGGGGGTATAGTGGGAGGCGTTGAACATAAACCGTCTTTCCGCCGTGAACAGGAAGCCGTGCCCTGCAACGGTAGTCACTCTTGCCCAGCCGCAGTCCACATGAGAGCTGTTTTCCTGGGGACGAACATAGGGTTCGTAGTTGTCGGTAACGGTAGTGCCGAATTCACCCAGACGGGATGCATGACGCTTATCCACATAGGATTCCATGGGACCGTAACCGAAATACCGCATCTGTTCCGCACCTTCGGGCATGGTCAGCCGTACACCGAAACGGGGCCAGGATACATCCAGCGTCTTCTGCCAGTGTGCATCGTAGGCAATGGTCAGACCCTTCTGTTCGGTTACGGTGTAGGTTACTTTGCCCCGCAGAACGGGCAGATAGGGTGCGCAGCCCATGGAGAAGTCAGCTTCCACCACAGCGGAAGTACCATCGCAGGAAACGAGCTTGCAGCCGTAGCACTTCACGGCGGCTCTGTCCAGACCGTTGGCGATCCAGGTATGCTTTACGTTCCGGTCGTTGTCGGTGGGAGCACGCCAGATGGTGGGTTCGATGGGCTTGGTCACCAGTTCTTCCCCGTTGTCGCAGATGCTCTTTACCAGACCGTTTGTAGTATCGATGGTGTATACGGTATCGCCGCAGGTGATGACAACAGCGTTCTTTTCTTCACGGGTTTCCACAGTGTACAGAGGTGCGGGCGTGCAGTAAGATACTTCCAGATTGCCGCCGCAGTATTCTTCCTGATGGATCCCCAGCTCATAGCCTGCCGGTGCCCATGCCTTGTTTTCGTTGTAGCGCAGAGAGAAGTTGATGGTCACGATGCCCTTGCAGGAATCCAGCAGACTGCCGTCAAACAGGTCGTATGCCTTTTCTTCCTGGGGAGCGATATCCAGACCGGGGATTCTGCCGGTGAGAACGGACTTGCCGTTGACCTCGATCCACCAGAACAGGGACAGGTCGCACATACAGGTGAAGAAACGTCTGTTTTTCAGAATGTACTGACCCTTGGCTTCGCCGGGCTTTACTTCCAGAGGCATATAGATCTGCTTCACTTCCAGAAGCCCTGTGTGTACCCGTCTGTCGGGGTAAACCAGACCGTCCACGCAGAAGTTGCCGTCGTTGGGGAAGTCTCCGAAGTCACCGCCGTAGGTGAAGCCGGGGTTTGCGTACTTGTTTTCGCCGATGGCAACGCTGTGGTCGGTGAATTCCCATACACAGCCGCCGAAGAAGGGATCGTTTGCCCAGATCACATCCCAGTATGCCGCCAGATCCCCGGGACCGTTACCCATAGCGTGGCAGTATTCGCACAGGAACAGGGGCTGGGTCATCTTTTCGTCCTTGCAGTATTCATCGCACCATGCGGCGGCGGGATACAGACGGCTTTCCATATCGGTGGTGTCGGCCTTGTGCTCACCGTTGTTGTAGCCGGAGTGTGCGCCTTC
>JAFZET010000134.1 GCA_017560565.1 Clostridia bacterium
ATGAGCAATTCCAGCAGTATTTGTGAATAAAAATACCGATGCGCTTCTGACGCACCGGTATTGTTTTTTACATAAAGTTCTTGTGCAGATATTCGGAGGACTGCTTGATGGAATCGAAGGGATCGCCCGGCCAGATGTCCTGTTCCACAACGTAGTACTTGACGCCTGCCTTTTCAGCGGTTTCCAGCATCCCTGCCCAGTTCATGTTGTCGTTGCCGATTTCGGTGATGAAAGGTCCCTGATCGTTCCGACCCATAGCCTTCAGGTGCAGAATGTCCACTCTGCCGGCCAGCTTTTCGATCCAGAAGCGAACATCGCCGCCGCCGTGCTGTACCCAGTAGGTATCCAGAACGAAGGAAGTCTTCTTGGGATCCAGACCTTCCACCAGCATATCCATAGCGGTCTTGCCGTTGGCGAAGCGGCGGAATTCGTGGCTGTGGTTGTGGTAGGTGAACTTGAAGCCGTAGTCGTAGATCACGTCCGCCAGCTTGTTGGCCTGTTCGATGAACTTTTCCACTTCTTCGATGGAACCTGCGCCGAAGCCGCCGATACCCATGTTGGTAGTGCCAAGAGCCTTGTGTTCTTCCATGGCAGTCTTGGGATCTTCGATCATGTGGTTGAAGCTGTCGTGGGTGCCGCAGATCTCAATGCCTTCTTCTCTGGCGATCTGACCGAACTGCGCAAAGGGGATAGCGCATCCGGCAGTCTGTCCTACCTCATAGCCCAGTGCCTTGATCTTGCGGAAGCTTTCGCGGATGTTTTCTGCATTGTTCATCGTATCGCGGATGGTGTACAGCTGCAGACCCAGTTTCTGAATTTTCATAAGTTACGCTCCTTCCGGTTCCGTTTCAGAACCCTGTAGATGGTTTTATTGTACACGATTCACAGAGATATTGCAAGTGGTACAGACAAATTTTCCAAAAAAGATAAACGAAAAGATAAACGGAAGCCGTATTGCAGACTTCCGTTTGGGTGTCGTTTATGCGTTTTTCTCAGCCTTGGCATCCTGCTTCCGGTCCCAGATCCGGGTGAAGATCTTGCAGATTTCCACGATCGGGATGATGGACAGAGCCAGAACCATAGCAATTGCATATTCGGGCAGATTCAGGTGTGCCAGTTCAAAGGCATCGGACAGGAAAGGAACTTCCACAACCACAGTGGTCAGCAGGAAGGACAGAACCCCCGCACCCCACAGCCACAGGTTCTGGGTCTTCATGGTGAAGATGGAGCCGTGGAGAGAGCGCATATTGAAGCTGTGGCAGATTTCCGCCATGGACAGGGTCAGGAACGCCATGGAGGTACCCAGCTGTTCGGCAGTATAGGTCACGCCTTCCAGTGCATGGTTTGCATACAGAACATCACGACCGATGAAATAGGAGATCAGAGTGATAGCGGTAACCAGAATACCCTGGTAGCCAACAGCCAGACCGAGACCGCCTGCGAAAATACCTTCCTTGGAGGGTCTGGGCTTGCGGCGCATTACGTCGGCTTCGGGCTTTTCCATACCCAGCGCCAGAGCAGGGAAACAGTCGGTGATCAGGTTGATCCACAGCAGCTGTACGGGCTGGAAGATGTTGAAGCCCAGCAGGGTTGCCACGAAAATGGACAGTACTTCGGACAGGTTGGATGCCAGTAAGAACTGGATCGCCTTACGGATGTTGTCGTAAATCCGGCGTCCTTCGCCTACAGCGGAAATAATGGTGGCAAAGTTGTCGTCTGCCAGAATCATGTCGGCTACATTCTTGGTTACGTCGGTACCGGTGATCCCCATACCTACGCCGATGTCCGCATTCTTGATGGAGGGCGCGTCGTTGACCCCGTCCCCGGTCATGGCGGTTACCATGCCTTTTTTGCGCCATGCGTTGACGATACGGGTCTTGTGTTCCGGCTGTACACGTGCGTATACGGAATAATTTTCTACTGCTTTATCGAAATCTTCATCGGATATCTTATCCAGCTCCGCACCGGTGATGGCGGCGGATGCATCCTTCAGGATCCCCAGCTGGGTTGCAATGGCAACGGCGGTATCCTTGTGGTCCCCGGTGATCATGATGGGACGGACACCGGCTGTGCGGCACTGGTCGATGGCAGGCTTTACTTCGGGACGGACGGGGTCGATCATACCGGTCAGACCCACGAAGCACAGACCGCATTCCACATCAGCAGGCTCCCACACGGAGGGTTCCACAGCCAGAGGCTTCTGAGCGGCTGCCAGCACACGGAGAGCCTTATCAGCCATTTCCTTGTTGGCGGTCAGAATTGCCTTTCTGTGAGCATCGGTAATGGGAACGATCTTTCCGCCTTCCAGCATATGGGTACAGTTCTTCAGCACTTCATCCGGTGCGCCCTTGGTGAACTGGATGATCTTGCCGTCCTTGCCCATGTGCACAGTGGTCATCATCTTCCGCATGGAGTCAAAGGGCACTTCACCCACTCTGGGCAGATCGTTCTTCTGGGCATTCTTATCCAGACCCAGCTTGGCAGCATAGTTGACCAGTGCACATTCGGTAGGTTCACCTACAGCTTCACCCAGTTCAGGATCAAACTGTGCATCGGAGCAGAGGGACATGGCAGTGGCAAGCAGAGCCTCGTCCTCACCGTAGTGCTCAACCACGG
>JAFZET010000135.1 GCA_017560565.1 Clostridia bacterium
ACCGAACTGCATGATGTCGCCATCCCACCAAGCGGGATTGTCAACAGTAGTGAACTTGAATCCATCGGGATCGATGTAGCTCATGTACAGGTAGAAGTATTCGTCGTCATAGGACATAGCAACGTCTACATCCAGAGCAGCGGTCTTAGCGTTCTGAGCTTCGTCACCACCGCACATGGTGGAGATCCAGGTGTCCTTAACATCGATGTCGTAGTATTCGCCTTCGTCATAGATGCCATCGGGATTCCAGGTAGCGGTAGCCTTCTTAACGCCGAAAGCAACCTTACCCTGATCAGCTTCATATACGTTTGCAGCTGCAGCGGAGAGAGCCATGGAACCAGCAATCAGGCCGGCCAGGATCAGAGAGAGAGTCTTCTTCATGTTCTTTACCTCTTCTAAAATTTTTTCCTACCGCAAAGCATAGATACCATGAAAACACTTTGCGATGTGTTCATATTTTAGCATCATTTCCCGATTTTGTCAACCCTTTCCGTAAACTTTATACACTTTAATATTTATTATTTTTCTGTCCAAAAACACAAAACAGGCTCCCTGCAGAAAACAGAGAGCCTTGTTTTTCCCGGAAACAGGGGGGTTATCTCTTTTTGGAGATTGCGTAGCCTGCTGCGGATACGATGGCAACTGCAGCAGCGATCACGCCCATATCGAAGGTCTGGGGAGCAGCAGCTTCTTCAACAACTTCTTCCACTACGGGCAGAACAACTTCTTCTGCAACGCACTTCAGAGCGTAGTCACCCTTCTGGGAACCGGAAGCGGAACCAGCGTCAATACCGTCGATGCAGTTGTTGACCTGCAGAGTGTAGGAGAATTCCTTGCCTGCAGCCAGGTTGTTCATGGGCAGAGCAACTTCTACGCACCAACCGTCGTCGGTGTAGGTAGCAACACTCTTGGCACCTGCGAAATCGTAAGCGGTCTTGCCGTCTCCGTCGCTGCCCAGGAAGAAGTTACCGTCAGCAGCAGCGTGGATCTTGTGGCGCAGACCTTCGTCGATGAACCACATTTCAGCGGCGTCATTCTGCCAGCCCTTTTCACCGGTCAGGTTAACGATGGTGTCGTCAACGTTTACAGTGCAAACGTACAGATAGTTGTCATCCCACAGGAAATAGGAAGCAGCTTCGGAGAAGTCCTGAATTTCAGCACCGCCCCATGCATAGTTTACAACGTCTTCCTTGATGGTGTAAACAACAGACTGGGTGTAGATGTCATCCAGCTTACCGTCCAGTTCGGGAGTGCCCTTCAGAATTTCGTTAGCACCGGCAGCGGATGCGGGAGCGATCATTGCGAGAGCCAGCAGACCGGCCATCAGCAGAGAAGCAAGTTTCTTCATAGTTTAACTCTCCTTGTTTGGAATGTATACAAGCATAGCTTATATGTATGATTATAACATTTCCGTTTTTTGGTGTCAATAACTTAATTCGATAAATTTCATCCCATTTTTTGGTTCTTTTGCACAGTTCCATACGGATGCAAAAATCTGTTTATTCCATTATAGGGCGGAATACAATTTCCCTGCAACATTTTTTCATTTTACTATTGCATTTTGGAAAAAGTTGTGATACAATAGACAGGCTAAGTGGTTTTTTGGGGTACATTCGTGCCCTTTATATTTCCAAAAACAAAACACACCCCGGAAACTGTCTTTCCGGCGGATCACGGAGGATTATTATGCAAATCGCAATCGGTATTATCCTGATCATCGCAGCCCTGTTCCTGGTCGTTGCTGTTCTGATGCAGCACGGCAAGTCCCACAACCTGTCCGGTACCATCGCAGGCGGCGCAGAAACCTTCTTCGGCAAGACCAAGGGTTCCACGCTTGACAAAAAGCTGTCCAAGCTGACCACCATCGTTGCCATCATCTTCTGCGTACTGGTTCTGATCTCCTACCTGATTCAGGACACCACTGACCTGAGCTCCGTCATCGGCGATGCCTCTATGGTCACCACCACCGAAGAAGCTGAACACGACCACGATCACGATCACGAGGGTGAAGCTGTGGAAGGTGAAGCTGCCGAAACCGAAGCAGAAGCTGCTGCCGAATAAGCAAAAACGAAAAACGAAAAGCGGGACTCACACGGGTTCCGTTTTTTTGTGGTCACAGATCCATGCATAAACAGAAAGAAAACCACATATAAATACAGACAGAATCCCTGTCGGAAAAGGAATTACATTTGGCAAACAACAAAAAATCCCCAAAAAGAGAGAGCCCTGCAGATGACGCTTCCCGGATCCGTACCAGAAAAGTCCGGTTCACCGGTGACGGCTTCGCTTTTCCCACCCCGGAAAACGACATAACGACGGACAGCCGGAAGAAGCCCGTCGCCGGAACAAAAAAGCAGGCATCCGCCCCCGTAAAAACAGAAAAAACCACGGAAGCCACCGCAGTCCTGCCGCCGGAACCGGGAAAAAAGACGCCCCCGAAGAAAACTTCCAGGAAAGGTAATCGGAACACTGCCGGGAACCAGGCGACAGCCGAAGCAAAGAAACCTGCAAAGGAACAGGCTGCGCAGACAGGAAAAGCTGCCAGAAAACCGTCTGCGGAACAAAAAAAGCCGGAATCCGCTGTCCTGAAAGAATCCGCACTGCCGAAAGAAGCGAAGCAGGAAAACAGAGCAAATCAAAATCATAAGGAAGACATGAAGCAGAGAAACAACCGGAAGCCTTCCCGGGATACCCGGCGCACCGGACGCACACAGCCGAAGGATCACAAGCCCGCCCGGGACTCCAGCGGCGATATGGTGCTGGAATGCCGGTTCAGCTACAGCGGCAGAGGTTTCGGGTTTGCCGTTCCCGTGGAGCCGGAAAAGAGTCTTGGAGAAGATATCTTCATCTCCCCCCGTGCCGCCATGGGAGCCATGACCGGAGATCTGGTACAAGTCAGGGTCTTCCGCCGTCCCGGTTCCGGTCACAGTGCCGAGGGAGAAGTCACCGCTGTACTGGAAAGAACCACCGAAGCCGTTACGGGACGCCTGACCGTTGCCGAAGACTGGGCTGCTGTAAAGCCGGACAACGAAAAACTGCGGGTACTGATCTATGTACCCGTTGAAGACTGCGAAATGATCGGCGCAAAGGACGGGGATAAAGTGGAAGTTATCCCGGACGGAGAGCCGTATTTCACCAGAACCCGCTCCATTACTGTCCAGCGCAGAAAGCGGGGCAAATATGATGAGGTGCCCTTCTTTGACACCAAAGGCAGGATCACCACCCTCTTCGGCAATGCCGGCGGCAGGGAAGCCAATTATGCCGCCATTCTCCATGCCGCCGGAATCCGGACGGAATTTCCGCCCTACGTCCTGCAGGCTGCCGAAAACAGTGCCGCACAGCCCTTATCCGCCGCCGGACGGGTGGATCTGCGGGAAAAGGTGATCTTCACCATCGACGGTGCCGACGCCAAGGATCTGGACGACGCCATTTCTCTGGAGAAGACACAGGAGGGCGACTGGCTCCTTGGGGTACACATTGCGGACGTCTCCCACTATGTACCCTACGAATCCTGCGTGGAGAAGGAAGCCCGCACCAGAGGCACCAGTGTGTATTTTGTGGACAAAGTGGTGCCCATGCTGCCCCGTGCTCTGTCCAACGGTGCCTGTTCCCTGAACGCCGGTACGGACAAATATGCCCTTTCCTGCGAAATCACCCTGACCCCGGACGGCAGAAGAAAACGGGTAGAGATCTTCAAATCCATCCTGCGCAGTACGGTGCGCGGGGTTTACAGCGAAGTCAACGATCTGTTTGCAAACGGTGACGCCAGTTCCTTCCGGGAAAAATACGCCGCCGCTCTGCCCATGCTGCAGGATATGCACGCACTGTACCGGATCCTGCGGGAACAGGCAGCCAGCCGGGGCGTCATGGAGCTGGAAGATGCGGAAGCGGCGATCCTCCTGAACGAAGAAGGATTCCCGGTGGAAATTGTCCGCAGGATGCGGGGTGACGCTGAGAAAATGATCGAGCAGTTCATGCTTCAGGCCAATATGGGTGTGGCGGAGACTCTCCGTGCCAAAGAACTGCCCTGCCTGTACCGGATCCACGAAGAACCGGATAAGGACAAGCTCAAGGCATTCGGCGTATATGCCCACAATCTGGGGCTGCCCACCTTCGGGCTTACGGCAGACTCCTCCGGTGACGAGCTGACAAGCGGTCTGTCCGACAAGCTCATGGGCATTCTGGCGGAAGCAAACAAAAAGGAGATCGGAGACATTGTTTCCTCCGTTCTGCTCCGCTCCATGATGAAGGCAAAGTATGTAGCGGAACCGAAGCCCCATTTCGGACTGGGTGCCCAGACCTACTGTCACTTCACCTCCCCCATCCGCCGGTATCCTGACCTGTTTGTTCACACGGTACTGACCGCCGTACTGCCCTATACACCCACCGGACGGCTCAGTGCAGATACGCTCCTGCCTCCGGAAGCCGTTCCCCAGATGCTGGCCATGGCGGCACCGGAACGGGGTGTTTCCTCCACGGATACGGAAATAAACGCCCAGCAGGCGGAATGGAAGATCGAGGATCTGTACATGGCGCTGTACATGGCGGACAAGGTTGGGCAGGTCTTTGATGTGACCGTGGTTTCCGTCATGAAATTCGGTCTGTTCGTCCGGTGTGACAATCTGGTGGAAGGTTTGATCCCCGCTCCCCTGTTTGAAGATGCAGTGGTCAACGAAGCCTTCTGCACCCTGCGTTCCGGCGGTGCGCTGTACACACTGGGCACAAAAATGCAGGCACGGCTGGTGGAAGCGGACCCGTCAAGCGGGCGGATCACCTTTGCGCCGACGGAAACAGATAAGAAGTAAGAAGTCAGAAATAAGAAGTATATGGTTTCTGCGAAGCGTTTGGATGCGGGCAGAAATGCGGTACTGCTATATACTATATAATAAATGTAATAAACCGGCACTGCGGAGTTTTTCTTCCACAGTGCCGGTTTCGTTATTCGGTTTTCTTACGGTTCATCCGCGGATCTGTACACCGTTCAGGGTGACAACCAGCTCCGACACGCCCGGCTGCAGGATCCATTCACCCGTTTCGGAATCCTGGGTATAGGTCGCCGCCGGTACTGTGACAGGGGTGATGGTGGTAAACAGACCGGTGGCGTTGTCATAGGTGTAGTCTGTTCCCTCCGTCCAGGGAGTACCGTTGAAGGTCACCTCCAGACCGGCGGCAGTGGTTTCAAAGGTGTCGGTGATCACAGCACCGTCCGTAGCCACGACAGGCGTGTTGCCGGTATTCTGGATCACAAAGGTATAGGTGATGCTGCCGTTGTCCGTGATGACGGTGGGACAGATAGCCTTGTTGATGGTCAGGCTGGGAGCGGCATCCGCTGTCACCACCGCTTCCGCCGTCAGAGGCGTACTCAGTCCGCCCCCTGTGAGGGTTACGGTATTGGTCACGGTGCCGTCGGCTTCGGGCGGTGCAAACCGGTTGACTTCGGCACTGTACAGCACCAGCAGATTCCCGCCGGCAGGAACACTCAGTCCAGTGATGGTGAAGGGTTCTGTCACGGTCGGCTGAGCCTGCAGCACACCGTTCACATACACCTGCACGGTTCCCTCCTCATAGGTCAGCGGTACCAGTGTACCCGACCCGAAAGGATATTCCCCCAGATCATCGCTCAGGGTCAGACCGGTATAGGCTGCTCCCCCGGTATTGACCACGCTGACAGCATAGGTCACGGTGTCGCCGGGGACATACGTGCCGTCCACTGCCGTTTTGGTGATCTGCAGTACCTCCGTGATCTCCCCCTGCACCACATTGGAATTGATGGTATTGCCGCCGATGGTCAGAGCGGCTCTGTTCTGGAACGTGGGCATTTTTTCTTCCTCCTGTATTTTCCTGTCTGACAGATCCCTTACGGATTCTGCCAAAGGCAGTATATGCCCGTCATCCGTTTCCTGTCCCGGCAAATTCGGCATTGACAAAATCCGCCAAACATGATACACTGATACCGTAAAACTGTATTCCCACAACAGGAGGATATATCCATGCTGATTACCGTTATCGGACGGGGCCACGGCGGTACCCGTTCCATGTCTCATACCCTGACCGCCAGCGGCGTATATATGGGCGAGCCCCTGAACAAGTCCGGCGACCTGATCCCCCCGGAAAAGATGTACGATGCCTGCCGTGTGTTCGCACAGTACGTTCCCTATCTGGGCGGCAACCGGTGGGATTTTTCCAAAGTCAATACCTGTGAGATCCCCCAGGAATTCAAGACCCTGATCGAAGAATTCCTCCACTCCGTTCTGAACTCCCCCGCCGAAAACAAGGGCTGGAAGAT
Organism: Clostridia bacterium; assembly: GCA_017560565.1. Classification (GTDB taxonomy): domain Bacteria; phylum Bacillota; class Clostridia; order Oscillospirales; family CAG-272; genus UMGS1696. Next base: position 6,287 of record JAFZET010000135.1, read on the forward strand.
CCCCGAAACCACCCTGGTTTACCCCTGGATCGTCCGGATGTTCCCCGACATCAAGTACATCCACTGGGTGCGTGACCCCCGTGACTGCATTCTGGGCGGACACGTGACCGATGACCTGAACGTATTCGGCATCCAGTACGACAAGACCGACGATATCCGCACCAACCGTGCCATCAGCTGGTACTATCAGAGAGAGATCATGCACGCCACACCCCTGCCGAAGAACGTGATCTCCGTCCGTTTTGAAGACATGGTGCTGAAGCAGGATGAAACCCTTGCCCGTCTGGAAGCCTATCTGGGCATTCCCATGGCCAAGATCGAAATGCGTCCCGACTCCGTTGGACGGTACAAGACCGATGACGGTGTGCATATGTTTGACTTCTTCCAGGCTGAAATGGACGAGCTGGGCTACGAGGCAGAGTAAGCCATGTTCAGAGAAAGAGGCATTGTCATCCATGCGGAAGACTGCATAAACGACTACTGGGCAGACCGGCTTACCGGGGAAGGACTGCACCTGAATGTGCTGGGCGTACACCCCGCCGGGGGACACGATGCCCATCAGACTATGGAGCAGGCCATCCGGATGCTCTCCACCCCGGAATGGGCAAAGTTTGCCTCCCGGATGGACAAAGCGGGCATCGCCATTGAGTTTGAAATGCACGCCCTTTCCTGGATGCTGGAAAGAGAAAAATTCGACACCCATCCCCACTGGTTCCGGGAAGACGCAGACGGAAACCGCACGGCGCAGTTCAACTGCTGTGCCAGCGAGCCGGAGGTACTGGAATACATAAGAGAACGTGCCTGTGCCCTTGCAAAGATTTTCGTACCGGATACAAACAAGTATTATTTCTGGATCGATGACGTGGCCAGTGCCGGGTGCCAGTGCGAAAAATGCCGCAGTCTCACCCCCGCCGACCAGTGCATGATCCTTACCAACGCCATTGCGGAAGGGCTGGAAGCAGGTCGTTCCGGGGCAAAGCAGAGCTATCTGGCATACTGCGCCACCCTGACCCCGCCGAAGATCGCTCCCCGGCACAATGTATTCCTGGAATACGCCCCCATCCAGCGGGACCATGACCGCCCCCTGAACGCCCCTGACTGCCCGAAAAATGCGGGTGAGATCGCCACGTTGTCCGAACTTCTTGCGTATTTTGGCAAAACCGACGCCAAGGTACTGGACTACTGGATGGACAACTCCCTGTTCTCCAGCTGGAAACGGCCTCCGAAGGAATTCCATCTCAGAGAAGCGGTCTGCCGGGCGGATGCGGCTATGTACCGTGAACTTGGCTTTGACGCTGTGACCTCTTTCGGCTGCTTCCTCGGGCAGGATTATGCCGAACTGTACGGCGACACCCCTCTTGCGGTCTACGACGGAATCCTTTACGGTGAATAAGATAGAGAGATCGGTATCCCCGGTCTCTTTTTTTGCCCAGCTGTCTTTATAGATGTTGACCAAGAAAACAAGCAGAACTTCGGCATTTCGCAGACAAGTTTGATATTGACAAGTCAACATTTATCTGTTATAATACAGAATGTTTGTATGACACCATCACAGAAGGAGAACACTATGCTTTCCTACGACGATCGTTTTCTGCGGTTTTCCTTTGCCATTGACCAGATCGCCAAAAACCTGCAGAAAATCAAAAACGAAAAACTGGCCCGGTTCGGTCTGCGCAGCATGCACCTGATGTGCCTGTTCCAGCTGGACAAACACCCCGAAGGGCTGACCGGTACGGAGCTGGCGCATCGATGCCAGGTAGACAAAGCCTTTGTTTCCCGGGTAACCGGAGATCTGTGCAAAGCGGAATATGTTTCCTACAGCAACAGAG
>JAFZET010000136.1 GCA_017560565.1 Clostridia bacterium
AGGCGATAAAGAAAAAGATAAAAAAGATAAAGCCAAAAACAGAAGATTTAATTTTAGATTTAAGAAACGCTGATTAGAAGTACAATTCTGTTCCTATCACTGCAAAAACAGATCAGGTTGTCCGGAAAGGATAATCCGATCTGTTTGTTTTTATGGCGCTGCGTCCACTTTGGGATATACCAATCTCCGGCAGTCACTCCCTGTATCCCGGCAGTTTTTCGTCAAACCAGGAACACGTAATATCCTGCACGATCAATCCGCTGTCCGGATTTTCCGGCAGAGTAAATACAGGGTACCATTCGTCGCTGTCTGTTTTTCGAGGTATCGTCTACCGGATTCATTCTTTCATATATTCCACACCACTTCCGTGGTACCGTCCTCCTGTATGTATATCCGGTCGATCAGCAGAGCTGCCACCGCTTTCTTTTCCTCATAGGAAGCATTTTTCCATTTTCCGTACAGACCGGTCACACGCATGAGTTCGGTTTCATGGTTCTCCAGTTCTTCCATTTTCTCATATAACGCCTGCTGTTCTGCTGACAGCTTCTCGGCTCTCCCGTTCAGCAGCTGCAGCATATCCGGCTCCACAGAATCCTGCAGCATGAAATCCACCAGTTTCTCCTTTGCGGCTCTGATCTCACTGATGCGGTTTTTGACCTGATTCAGTGCATTGCCGGTGTTGGGGATGTTCCGTCGTACATCTTTCAGAGTCGTCAGCTTCTGTGCGATCAGACCGTACACCATGTTTTCCAGGCTTTCCGCATACACCGGAACCTTCACGCCGTCACAGATACGGTTATGGGATTTTCCTGTGCATCCCAGATATCTGGTATAGCTTCCGTCTGTGTGCATACTGCCTTTCGCCACACGCATGACCCGACCGCATTTTTTACAGCGGATCCTGCCGCCGAGCCAGCTTGTAGTATTGCTGACGGCGTTTCCGATCTGCTTATTTTTTACAATTTTCTTCTGACAGGCAAGCCAGAGTGCTGCCGGTATGATCCCTGCATGGGGCATGACGACAATTTTCATATCGGACATATCTTCCGTTTTATGTTTTGTCTTCCCGTACAACTGTACGCCGTGGATGCCGTCAAAAGCGGATATATCGCTGACAATCCTGCAGCTGCGGTTCGTATAGTACTCATAGATGCTGTTGTCTGCCATTACATAGATGGGATTTTGTATGATCGCAGACAACTTTGCGGAGGACCAGCTTCCCTCCTGCGGCAGCATCCCCCTTTTTATAAGGCTGTCCATCAGCCGCCGGAGGGTTACGCCCTCTCTGGCATACATCTCAAAGATATACCGGATATGCCCGATCTCCGTATCCAGGGGATCCAGCATTTTTGTTTTGATGCCGTGGATCTCCGTACAGATCAGAGAAAAACCATACGGTCGTCTTCCGCCCATATAGATACCGAGCTCCGATCTGTGGGCATACGCCTGCGTGATGCGTTCAATGATGCTCCGGCGCTCGAACTCGGCAAATACCATCAGGATCTTCACGATCATTTCCCCATAGGGGGTGGATGTATCGAAAGATTCCTGGGAACTGACGAACTGGACACCGTGACTTTTCAGAATATCCAGAATGGAAACAAAATCGCTCAGGCTTCTGGAGATCCGGTCAAGCCGGTAGACAATGATTTTCCGGATGCTGCCCTGCCCGATCTGCCGCATCATCTTCTGAAAACCGTCCCGATCGGTGTTTCCGCCGGAAAATCCGTTGTCCACAAACACAGCGACTTCTTCCGCTCTTTCCTCAGGTCTGATCATCATCCTGCAGTATTCGATCTGCGTTTCGCAGGATATGGAATTCTCCCGTTCAACGCTCTTTCGTGCGTAAATGGCGATAGCCGTATGGGTTCACCTCCTGTCAGAAAAAATGAAATTTCCGCTTACCCTTCGCCCGGTTCCATCCGAAAAATCCTGAACAGTGCCTCTACGATCTCTCGTTCGGCTGTTTCCCGTTGCTCTTCCGGGTCTGTCTCCATACTGTAGTCCCGGACTGTCTCAATCACTTTGTATGTGCGGTTCTTCAGATCCGTGTATTCGGTCATATTGTTCTCTCCCTGAAGGCAGGATCGGCTGTTACAGCTTTATGGTATGTTTATCTTGGATTTTGTATGCTTCTACAGCAGGTATTCCAGAGTTTATACGTATGCCAACCATGCATATACAGGTGTTTACAATGCTGCAGAAGATACAGCTGAAGTATATGTGAAGAAGGATGGGGACTATTACGATCACATCTGCGGTGAAACGTTTACAGCGATGAATGGAATTCTGCTTCTGCCAAAACGGGATATCCGGGCGTATCTGCTTACTGTTCAGAAATGAATCGGTGTAAACGCCGGATTATATTGATGATAAAAACACCTCTTATCGCCGGATGGCGGCAGACGGACACGGAATGATACGGAATGTAAAGAAGTACCGAAATCGAAAGAAATCGGTACTTCTTTATTTCTATTTCCCCTGCTCACTTACATCGGATGGCAGCGTTTCCTTAAAAGGATTGTGCCCAGGTGCCGTTTTCAAATACGGGGATCGCTTTACCGTTTTTCCAGCCGGTAATGGTCATGTCATCGGTACCGATCATGAAGTCCACATGGATCATACTTTCGTTGATCCCCAGTGCCTGACATTCTTCGTTGGTTTTGTCAAGATATCCCTCGATGCAGTCGTTATAGCCTGCACCCAGTGCCACATGACAGCTTGCGTTTTCGTCAAACAAGGTTTCGTAGAACAGGATCCCGCTGCGGTTGATGGGGCTGTCTTTGGGAATCAGGGCAAGTTCACCCAGCATAGAGGCGCCTTCATCCATGGACAGCATCCGATCCAGCTGTTCCTTCCCCTTATCCGCATCCCACTCCACTGCTCTGCCGCCTTCAAAACGGATCCAGAAATTCTCGATCAGCTGACCCTGGTAGGACAGAGGCTTGGTGGACACCAGTTTTCCTTCTGCCTTGCCGCGCATGGGAGAGGTGAAAATTTCTTCTGTGGGCAGATTGGGGTTAAAGAATATGCCTTGTTTGGTATACTCCCCACCGCCGCACCAGCGTCCTTCCGGAATCAGATCCGCCCGGAAGTCGGTGCCGTTTGCGCTCCTGTAGGTCATATAGTCGAATTTCTGTTCATTGAGCCACTGGCATCTCTTGCGGAAGTTTTCGTTGTGTTCCTCCCAGGCAGCGATAGGATCGTTCTCCGGCTCGTCCGTTACGTGAACGGCATGGAGAATCGCTTCCCAGAGGGCTTCCACTGCCTGGTTTTTCTTCAGGTCCGGGAAAACTTTTTTGGCCCATGCGGGAGAAGGCACAGCGGCAATCGTCCACTGGTGTTTCGATTCGATGGCGTCACGGTACGGCTTGATGATGGGATAGGTGGCCATCTGGGCTTTTTGGAGCTTTTCCAGATTCACACCTTTCATGCCGTCCGGATCTTCGCTGACGATGTGGATCCGGCAGGGATATTCTTCTGCCATCAGTTTCAGTTTTTCTTCTTTCCATACCGGTACTTTGGACAATGTTTTCAGGCTCTGGTGACGGTAGGCGAGCTTGGTAATGGGCTGGCTGGACCATTCCATATCCACCCGGCTGGCACCCGCTCTGTAGCATTCTTCCGCTACCATGGCGGCAAATTCATGCTGCTCCACGGAAACGTACAGAAGAACGGGCTGGCCTTTCTGGATATTTGCCCCGGTACGGGCGATCAGTTTTGCATATTTGCGGAGTGTGGTTTTCTTCATTTCAGATGAGATCCTTTCAGGTTTGCTTTGTTACTATCAGTATACCACAAAAAACAGCTAAAAAGCAGGGATATCCGTTTTTTACTGTAAGGATTTTTCATTCCCGGAGATCTGCTGTTATTCAGGTCAGAATATTGGCTGTCGCCATCTGGGTATATCTCTGCCAGAGAAATGCGCCGCCGAAAGGAGATGCGCCCTCTCCCAGACAGTCGAAACGGAGTCTTTCCGCTTCCAGTTCACCCAGAGCGTCTATATCCCCGTTCAGATATGCTTTGATCCGCATTCCGGCGGTTGCAAAACGTGCCAGCAGACCGCCGTAACGGATATCATGCACTTCCCAGCCGAAAGGTTTGTTGTATGTCATCCAGGCACGGCGGTGGGACTCGATGAGCCGTTCCAGCTTTTCTTTGATGATACCGCATTCTTCCGCCAGAGCCGCAAGCTCTTCCCTGTCCCCGCTGTCATAAGCCGTTTTCAGACGCACACCGAAGTCCGCTTTGTTTTCCAGCAGAGATACCAGATGCAGAATCACATCAAATGCGGGACGGAAAAACGGATCGGCGGGAGCCAGTCCTTTCATGGTTTCTGACAGACCGCAGTAGTAGGCACCGGTGTCGATATCCCGGATATGACGGTCGATCAGCCCGGTCAGCGGATCGTTGTACAGCAGTGCCCGGGTCACGGGATACTCACTGTCCGCCAGAAATTCCGGCTGCTCGGTCTGCAGGAAGGCGTCATACGATTCCCCGACGGCATACCGGAAGCATCTGCGGACACTGTCTTCGTCATACCGACCTGTGTAGTCAAAATCCGCATACCATGCCAGTCCGGCAAGGGACAGAATCAAGTTTGCCTCCGCACCATTATGCCATACCGTTGCGATCACTTCCCGGATGCCTTTCTTTTTACAGGCTTCCAGTGCGGGAATCGTATTTCTCAGGGAGCGTGAGAACAGCATACAGGGACCGCTCCATCCCCAGACGCCGCCGGCAAACAGGACATCATCGGTGAACTGTCTGTGTTTGTCGATTGTATCGGCGTAAAATGCTTCGCTGGGACGATAGTAATCCCAGAACACCTGCTGTACGGATGCGGGCACCTTTTCACGCAGATCCTCGGGAATTACCACACGCAGATCATAGTCCCCGTAGCCGGGCAGATCCTTCCCGGCCAGACGGAAGAACATATCGCTCCACATCATCGGACGCAAACCATAGCTTTCCACCATCTTTACGATTCTGTCCAGGTGGGCAAAATACAGCTCGCTCCGTTCTCTGTAACCGTTCAGATCCAGAAACCGTCCGGTACCCAGATCGTGGGTCTCGTCCATCCCGATATGGATACGGCGGCTAGTGAAGTTTTCGGAAATGGTACAGATCAGATCCTCCAGGAAGCTGTATGTGGCATCTGCACCCACCAGCAGAGCATTCTGGGTATCCTTATACTCCCCGGACGCATTCCAGCGCAGGGCTGTGGCAAGATGTCCCAGCATCTGTACGCAGGGGATCAGTTCCATCCCGAGAGCGGAAGCATACCTGTCCATCTCACGGATCTCCTCTGCCGTATACCGCCCCCGCATATATCCGAAATAAGGACGGTTTTCCACTTCGTATGTGTCTTCCGTGTACAACATGAACATATTCAGTCCCATCAGTGCCATCTTCCGCATCATGAACCTGACAGTGGATACGGTCATTACAGCATTGCGGGACATATCCACCATGGCTCCGTTGGTGCAGAACAGGGGTGTTTCCGTGACGATTTTCTTCTCTGTTCCCTCTTTGTACCAGGACACCAGCATAGCCAGTCCCCGGAGGAAACGGGGGATACCGCCGCCGTAGGTGATCTCTGCCGTATTGCCGTTCAGTGCCGTCGACACAATGTCCGTTTCTGCCGTCTGTACCTTAATATGGAGTTGTGCTTCCTCTTCATCGGCGATACAGATACCAATATCCTCCGCAACCAGCGTTATGGCCCCTAAAAGGTGGTCTGCATTCTGAAAACTGCATTTCATAATCTCTGTCCTTTCTTTCTGCCACCTGCAGAATCCCGCATCACGAGCAGCCGCAGGCATACCTGTGATCCGTTTGGTTGGCTTCTGATATTTACAATTATTATACACATAAAACAGGGATATTGTCAACCTG
>JAFZET010000137.1 GCA_017560565.1 Clostridia bacterium
AAGCTGGAGTACTATCTGGAGCCCGGCAGAAGTGTGGAACAGGCTGCGTGGCTGAAGAGTGTAACCGGCAGCATCATGGCCGGCAGCGGAGATTATGACATCGTAGCCGGATACTCCATGGCAGGGGCGTCTCTGGCAGCGGACGGCTGTTTAATTGACCTGAATGCGATTGACTATATCAATCTGGATAAGCCCTGGTGGCCGGATGCCCTGCAGGATGAAGCAACCTGTGCGGGAAAGCTGTATTTCTGTTCCGGTGATATTTCCGCCTACTATATCTATAACCTGTACTGCATTCTGTTCAACAAACAGCTTGCCATCGACTACAGTATTGAGGATCTGTATCCTCTGGTTCTGGAAGGCAAGTGGACGCTGGACAAGATGATGACTCTGGCTTCCGGTGTCCATGAGGATGTGGACGGCAACGGGCAGAAGGACATCATGGATGTGTACGGCTACAGCTCCCATGCGATCCAGGCTGACCCGTATTATTTCACTTCCGGTCTGAAGATCACCGAAAAGGATGAAAATGACATTCCGTATCTGTCTCCCGATTTCAAAAGCGAAAAGGCTGTGGATCTGATCACAAAGCTGGTGGATTTCTTTGCCCAGCCCTATGCCTATCTGGACACTGCCGATGGTCTGATCTACGACAATTTCCCGGCAGGCAACACTCTGTTTGCGGCACAGGAAGTTATGTACATTCTGAACCGTGTGCGGAACTCCGAAGTGGAATACGGCGTGCTGCCCATGCCCAAGTATGATGAAAATCAGGAAGACTATATTACCATTCTGTCCTTCCCCTATTCCCTGTACGGTGTGCCGGTAGATGCCAAGGAACCGGATATGTCCGGCGCTGTGATGGAATGTCTGGCTTCCGAGAGTTATCGTACCGTATCTCCCGCTCTGTTTGAAACGGCTCTGAAATTCAAGTATGCCCATGATAATGAAGTTGGTCAGATGTACGATATCATCCGTGCTACAGCCACATTCGATCTGGGACGTGTGTTTGCCAATGAATTCAACGGAGCAACATACGGTCTGTTCCGCACGGAAGTAGCAAGCGGAAAGGTACAGTGGGCTTCTACCGCAGAAAAGAATATCAAGACTCTGACCAGCAGTCTGGAAAAACTTGTCGAGGCTCTGACACAGGAATAAATTGCCGGGAGGAAATCATGAGATTTACATACGACCACGACCTGCATATCCATTCTTCCGTTTCCCCCTGCGGCGGGGATCCCAAACAGACGCCGGAACGGATCCTGCAGTATGCAGCGGACAACGGGCTGAAAACCATCTGCATCACTGACCATTACTGGGACGGCACTGTACCCCACCCATACGGCACAGGTGCGGGACAGACAACGGAGCAGATCAAAAGTGTACTGCCGCTGCCGCAGAAGGACGGGATCCGGTTTCTTTTCGGGGCGGAAACGGAGATGGACCGGAATCTGACCATCGGTGTGGGACCGGAGATCATCGGAGAACTGGATTTCATCATCGTGCCGCTGAATCATCTTCACATGGCCGGTTTTTCCTGCCGGGGTGACGAAGATGCCGCAGAACGGGCGGAGTGGATCATCAAACGATTTGACGCCCTGCTGAACGCCGATCTGCCGTTTCATAAGGTAGGGTTGGCACACTTTACCGATGGACTGATCTACACTGCCGGGAAAAACACCGATGTGCTGAACCGGATCCCGGACAGGGAATACCGGCGGCTGTTCGGGCGTGCGGCGGAACTCGGTATGGGGATCGAGCTGAATATGCCTGCCGCCAAAGCGGATCTCCGGGTGATGACCCGTGAAGAAGATGCCGATGAGCTGCGGGTATACGAAATCGCAAAAGAAATGGGATGCAAATTCTACTTCGGTTCCGATGCGCACACTGTGGCGGGTCTCGGCTGGGCAAAGCGGAATGCGGAGCGGATCATTGAGCTGCTGGAGTTGACGGAAGAAGATAAATTTGTTTTGCCGCTCTGATTTGCCGCAAACTTCACAAAAAGTATTGCAGTCGGGATTGGATTATGGTATAATACTTCTGACAAAAATGCATGAGCCGGAAAAGGCTGTGCAGTTTTCCAACAGGAGGATCCGACATGAGTAAGATTCGTGTATTTTCATTCAATATCTGGACAGACGGCAGAGCCGATGGCGGTGCTTCCACCGATAACCCCAGATGCTTTGCCATCCGCCGGGAACTGATCAAAAAGAATTTCCCTGCCTATGATGCAGACATTGTAGGTTTTCAGGAAACCATGCCCGCACAGCGTCAGTGGCTGATCGACACCTTTACCGATTATCAGGTATGCGGTATCGGCAGAGACAGCGATCTGCAGGGCGAAAGCAATGTGGTGATGTACAAAAAGGATAAGTTTGATCTGGTGAATCTGGACACCTTCTGGCTGTCTGATACGCCCCACATTCCCGGTACCCGCTTTGCCACCGACCAGTCTTCCTGCCCCCGCATCTGCACTGTAGTGACCCTGCGCTGTAAGGAAGACGGCAAGCTGCTACGCCACTACAACACCCACCTTGACCATGTGGGACAGATCGCCCAGGCACAGGGAATCACCATGATCCTGAACCGGATGGCGGCGGACTACCAGACCTGGCCCATGCCTGTGATCCTGACAGGGGATATGAACGTGATGCCGGACAATGTGGTGTACAAGTCTATCGTGAACTTTGCCGGTCTGGGTATTTCTCTGGAAGACAAGACTGCCGACATGGAATTTTCCTTCCACGGCAATAATCCCGAAAAGACCCACATCAAGATCGACTATGTATTCTCTACCCTGGCAAGCGGTGAAGAAGCTTCCATTCAGGTAAACGATGCCGACGAAAACGGTGTGACCATGTCCGACCACTACCCGGTTGGCGCGGTTTTGGAAATATAAGATGTAAGAGATAAGAAGTAAGAAGTACAGAGTATTTCCCGGGCATCTCTTCTGCTGACAGAAATGAAAAAAAGAACGGTTTCGTAGGGACACATCCCTTTGTAAACCGTTCTTCTGTTTTCAGTGCTTCTTACCTCTTACCTCTTACTTCCCCCAGCACCTGTCCCACCGGCTCATGGATGCACAGGGCTGCCTGATCGTCCATGGCAGTTTCGTCACGGTTGATCAGGATCAGGCTGTCTCCGCCGAAATAGCGCAGCAAGCCTGCCGCCGGATATACCGTCAGGGAAGTGCCCGCCACGATCATCACATCGGCTTCCATGATGGCACGGATGGCACTCTGTACGGTGGCATTGTCCAGTCCTTCTTCATACAGTACCACATCCGGGCGGATGATACCGCCGCAGGAGCAGTGGGGTATCGGTTCTTCTGAATCGAAAATGGCTTCGGGACCGTAGGTCTTTCCGCATTGCATACAATAATTCCGGTGGGTGGAGCCGTGAAGCTCGAATACATTGCGGGAACCGGCAGCCTGGTGCAGACCATCAATGTTCTGGGTGACGACTGCGGCAAGGCGTCCTTCTGCTTCCCACTGGGCGAGGGTTTCATGAGCGGTGTTGGGTTTTGCCCAGAGTGCGTTCATCTTGTACCGGTAGAAGCGGAAAAAGCCTTCCGGATGGCGGATGAAATAGCTGTGGGAAAGCATCGTCTCCGGCGGAACATCGTATTTCTGGCTGTACAGCCCGTCTTTGGAGCGGAAATCGGGAATACCGCTCTCTGTAGAAACACCGGCCCCGCCAAAGAAAACCATTCTCCGGGCGGGGCGCAGCATTTCGATCAGTTTTTCACGGATCGTTTCGTTCATATACAGTTATCTTTTCAGCACAGCGGCGGCATCGGGATTTTCCTGTTCCAGACGGGCCAGCAGTGCGGCTTTTTTCTTTTTGTGGAGGAGGATCGGACCAACGATGGCGGCGGCAATCCCGATCACGGCGATCACCAGACAGATATAGTCAACCACAACGGGGACGTTTTCACCGAAAATGGCGGAGGGACGCACATCTTTTGCGGTGGATTTACCGCTGATCTGGGTCTGATCGGTGTAGGCTTCCAGGGCAGAACCGCCGGAGGTGAGAGCAATGTCTTCCACGGTCAGATTCTTGGAGGAGAATACCGGGCGGTTGGCGGAAACATCGAGATTCACACCGTCCACGATGAGTATATGGGAGGCTTCCACAGCGTTGTTGGCTTTGAAAGAACCACCCAGCAGGTTAACGATACGACCGGAAACGGCAGCACCTTCGGCATTGTCAACGGTAATGTCCATGGAACCGTCCACGAAGGAGAAGTCGGAAGCGATGGAGTATACGCCGTATTCACCGGCATGGATGGTGTATTTACCGTCCAGGAGACGAACCTTCTGGGTGCCGTCTTCGGCGTACAGATACATACCGATTTCACCGGCTTCCAGCGTCAGGGTACCGTCGCCCTTGAAGATAACGGTACCGGCGCAGGACAGGGCGTACTTGTCAGCCTTGATGTAGTTGTCGCCCTTGAGAACCACAGTGCAGTTCTTGGGCAGACGGAGACCGTATGCAGAGGTGGTGTCCAGGTGGATGCCGTCCAGCGTCAGGATGTCGTAGCGGTTGGCCCAGTAGTAACCGTGGCCTTCCATATTCTTATTGGCCTGTGCGATGTTGACCGTTTCGGTGATGGTCACACCGCCGGAAGCGGCGGATACCGGCAGAACGGCACAGGGA
>JAFZET010000138.1 GCA_017560565.1 Clostridia bacterium
CCTGTCGGTTGGTGCCGTAGAAAATATCGTTCTTTCCGGAGATCATCTGACAGAACTGTTCAAACCGATCCCAGTCTCCGTGGATGTCGAATTCGTAGGCATGCCCCCAGATATAATAGATCTGCGGTTTATCCGGCTGCATACTGATAAACTGTTCCCCAAGAGCAAAGAGCTTGTCCCATTCCGTATGGTGATAGACAGTGGGATTAAAGATGTGCAGGTTGGTCTGCAGATCAAAGTTGTGGGTAGAGGTAGTGGTACGTGCGTATTTCACACCGGTGTTTTCCCGTATCAGATCAGCCACGTGTTCGTTCATCACATGGGTGCCGCCGGGGTATGCCATGCCCACTACTTCGTAACCGGCAATCTCCGAAAGGGCAATGCGGTCTTCCTCCACCTGACGGATCACTTCTGCATCGGGCAGCTGGGACAGCGCAGGGTGGGTCAGGGTATGCACTGCAATTTCATGCCCCTCATAAATGGCACGAACCTCACAGGCACGGGGCTTTACGTGCGCTACGGTAACATCCTCCCGCACCAGAGAGCCGGGGTTTCCCAGCAGACCTGAGTTCAGGTTGAAGGTACATTTCAGACCGTATTTATCCAGAATCCTGATCAGCCGCTGATCCTGTGTCACACCGTCATCATAGCTGAATGTTACCGCTTTCATTTTTCCCTGAAACATATTTTTACCTCGCTTAACAGAATGGATTTATATAGATTATACCACTGTACATCGGAAATTACAATACTTTTGGTGTATTCAGCTGTATTTTGTCTTTGTGTATCCGTCAATATCTTTCTGCTGGATACAGAAAAGCCGCTGTCCTGCTTGAACAACGGCTTATTTCTATTTTGCTTATGATCCGCACAGAACCTTATGCTCCGAAAGGATCGGAAGAGGAAGTAAGAGGTTTCACTTCCAGGATCTGTGTCAGGATGCCAAGGATACTGCGTGCAGAGTGAACCACAGGCTGTGCGGAAGACTCGGAAGCAGCAGGAACAGAACAGTACAGAGGTCTGTCGGTATCTTCAATGACTTCATCAAAGCCAAAGAAACTGTCACCGGCTTCGATAAATGCATTCCAATCAAGAACCTTTCCTGCAAAGTGTGCTTTGCCTTCGCTGTAGAGTGCCTGAATCTCGCTTGCGATGTTTTCAGGAATCTGTTTTCTGTCGGCAAAATGATAGGGAGAGAGACAGATAAAGGTTTCCACACCGGCCTCTTCCATAGCATTCACTTCCTTCTGGGAAATGAAGTCATGAACAATGGCGATATTCTTACCGGAGGTTCTGATAATCTCAGCCTTCATATCAGCCAGATCGTCACAACTCAGCAGAGCAGCTCCGATCTTTTCAGCCGCCAGCAGAAGAATAATGAATTCCGGCACAGAACGGAGGAATACGGGAATCTGATCGTCCTTGCCGAAGCCCATGGACCGGAGTCCACGTACAGTCTGTTCCACAAGGCAGAATACCTTTTCCCAGCTGAGATCCGTACCGTAGTACTTCATGGCAGCATCGGTGGGCTTCACATAGCTTCTGTGCAGGTATTCGTTCAGCGTACAATTCGGTGCGGAAGCTGCTTGTGCCGTCTTCTTTACCGGCTGTACAGGCTCTGCCGTAATTTTTTCTTCAACAGCACTCTGTCCGGTCTTGCCGCTCTTGATTTCCTTAGCCAGACCAATACGATTTGTCTTGAAGTGGAAGAACGGTCTTTCGGGAATCTGGATGATTTCCACAGGCCATTCAAATTCCTGCAGAGCTTCGCATACCTGAGTACGGATATCGTCTACACTGTACCCGTCTTCCAGTACAACGTACAGATAGGGGATAAAGTACCCTTCATGTTCGGGATCTTCCGTAATTACGAAGAAGTTATCCACAAGTCCGGGAATTTCCGCATCCACGATGTTGTTTTCCATGAAGATTTCGCTCAGGTAGCCGCCGCCGTAACGATAGGTTTCGCCACGACCATATACATACAGCACACCGTTTTCATCCATATAGCCGAAGTCGCCGGTGTGCAGCCATTTCAGACCGTCTTCATGCAGCTGCAGCACTTCTCTGGTTTTTGCTTCATCGTCATATCCCAGCATAGCGGCAGGGGTATGGATACACACTTCCCCGA
>JAFZET010000139.1 GCA_017560565.1 Clostridia bacterium
CATATTATCCGCACCAAATCCATAGTGAATTATGAATATTTGTAACTTTTTTCCCATTCAAATCCGGCATTTCCTCCGAAAAGAGGTGTACAGCGGAAATTTTCCGTGCGAAAACTCCGGGAAACGGAATTATTCAAAAATTAGCCATAGATTTTTGACGGGAAATACAGTACAATAAAGAATATCAAACTTTGATGGGAGTATGGATATGAAAGCCAAGCGATGGATCGCATTCTTTTGTGCGGTTGTGATACTGCAGGGGCTGATGCTGCTGTTCTGTTCGGAAACCGGTCTTATGACACTGTATCCCATGCTGTTCCGGATCAGCGATGAAGAATACCAGACCAAAGGTACCTTTACGGTATATTATGATATGCGTCTCCCTGCGGCGGAAGCGGATTTTGTGGTCGTGGGTATGGATTTCGGGGTTACCCAGTCCTACGATGCCTTTCAGCACCTGCTGCGCTTTCTGAAGCAGTATAAAAACATCACCACCATCTATCTGGACAGCGATGCCGGATGGGCAGAGAAAATCCGCAGCAGAATGGAAGATCCACTGACCGATCCGGGGCTGCCGCAGGTGCTTCTCAGTTTTGCGGATACTCTGACCGCCATCAACAATATCCAGCCGCCCCAGAAGAAATGTACTATAAAAGCATGGGCGGAAAAGGATTCCGATCCGGCGGGCAGTCTGCTCCTGATGGACAAAGACGAAATGATGGCAAAACGGGAAGAACTGGAAGCCGCCGGCGGACTGTGCGTGGAGATGAAATACGTAAACTGTGGGACGGAAGATGGCATCAGAAATGACATGGATCTGCCGCTTACGAGACAGGATGTTCGTTTTTCATTCCTGCCCGCCTCCCGGATCCACTGGTTTTACCAATACTACCGCACGGTGACCAATATGTTCTCTCTGCCCTCCATGCAGGATGCGGCGGAAAAACTGGACGGAATCTCTGCGGATTTTGTGATCTGCATTGCCAATGGCACGGCGGCGTCCCTCGGGGAATGAGAAAGGAAAGAGCATGATCAGACTGGAAAACATCGAATTTGAAAAATCCATTATAGACGAACACTATCATATAGCCGTTCCTGTGCAGATCACGGTATTTGCCGACGGCAGAAAAGAACTGCTGGTGTATTCCTTCTGCGAAAAGCTGGCAGAAGAATTTGAGAATACCTTCACCGATCTGCTGTCCGAGGAAGCTCTCACATGGCTGGCGGACAGACTGGCACCCATTATGGAAGAGCTGGAGTACGACAGCAGCTCCATGATGATGCATTCTCACAGGGAATACCGACTGACGCCCGCACAACTGAGTGCCCTTGCCCCTGCCGCAAAGGAAGCAGAACTTCTGACCGTGCTGACGGATGCGGACAGAGAAACCGAAGCCGAACTGGAACTGGATGCTTTTGAGATGGACGGATCCAATCCGGATGACGCCATGACGGTGATCCGGGAAAATGGACAGATTGTGTGCTTTGCCGCCGTAAATGATATCATCGAAAACGACACTACCGGGGGGCTGGACTGGATCGAGCTGAATGTGGAATGCGGTGAAGCATGGCGGAGAAAGGGGTACGGTGCTGCCTGCGTAACGGCACTGACCCGCTACTATCTGGAAAAAGGGAAGGGTGTGAAATACCTCTGTGATGAGGAGAATATTCCCTCTATCCATACCGCAGAACGGGTTGGCTACAGCCTGTACAGCCAGGTGGTGCCCATGGTGTATTACACAAGAGATACTGACGAAGAAGACGAAGACTGACGGAGGAGAAAACCATGGCTTTTGATGCCGGTATGCTCAGCTTTATCGTCCGGGAGCTGAATGAAAAGCTCGCCGGCGGTAAGGTTGACAAAATCTATCAGCCGGGCAAGGAAGAGATCGTTCTGGTGCTCAGAGCTGCCGGTGGAGAACACAGACTGCTGATCTCCGCAGGTGCGGCAGGTCCCAGAATGCATCTGACCGCCGCAAGACCGGAGAATCCCGCCACCCCGCCCATGTTCTGTATGATGCTGCGGAAGCATTTCACAGGCGCAAGACTGGCGGAAGTGACCCAGCTGGGTTTTGAACGTGCGGCAAGACTGACCTTTGATACCCACGATGAGATGGGGTTCCCCACCCGGAAGCACATCATTGCGGAGATCATGGGGAAATTCAGCAATATTATCCTTACGGCCAATGAAGATAAAATCATCGGTGTGCTGAAAAGCATTGACTTTACCACCAGCGAAAAGAGACAGGTGCTTTCCGGTATGCAGTACGAGCTGCCGCCGGGACAGAATAAGCTGGATCCCCTGGCGGTGGAAGAGCGGGAATTCAAACGCCTTGCCGCAGAAACGGAACCGGAACGGCTGGCGGAAAAGTTCATCATGTCCAATTTTGCCGGGATCGCTCCCCTGGTAGCCAGAGAGATCGCCTTCCGCAGTGCCGGAAAAAGCGGCGGTACCATGGCAGAATGTGAACGTACCCTGACACAGAACTTTTTCTCTGTCATCGAAACTATCCGCAGCGGAGAGGGAACGCCCACCCTTGTTCGCGGGGAAGACGGAAAGCCTACGGAATACGGTTTTATTCCCCTGACCCAGTACAGTTCCCCTGTAACAACAGAAGTTTTCCCCACCTACGGTGCCCTGGTGGATGCCTATTTTGTGGAACGGAGCCGGGAAGAACGGCTGCACAAGCGGGCGGGAGACATTTTCAAGCTCCTGTCCAATGCCGAAACCCGCATTACCAAAAAAATGACCCTGCAGAGAGAAGAGCTGATCGACTGCGAAGAAGGGGAAAAGTTCAAGCTGTGGGGGGATCTGCTGACCGCCAACATCTACCGGCTGAAAAGAGGCATGGAGTCCGTATCACTGGAAAACTACTACAGCGAAAACTATGAATCCATCGAAATCCCTCTGGACAAGCGGCTGAGTCCTTCTCAGAACGCACAGGTGTATTATAAGAAATATAACAAGTCCAAAGCCGCAAAGATCCACCTGACCGAACAGTTGGAAAAAGCGGAGGAGGAACTGGCGTACATCTATACAGTCCTTGACTCCCTGACCCGTGCCGAAACCGAGCGGGAAATGATGGAGATTCGGGACGAGCTGTACCATTCCGGTTACGCTTCCAAAATGAAGAACTATACCGAAAAGAAGAATAAGGCACCCTCCATCCAGCGGTATGAAACCAGTGAGGGGTATACTGTCTACTGCGGACGGAACAATCTGGCAAACGACCACCTGACCACCAGACTGGCAGACCGGAACGACTGGTGGTTCCATGTAAAGAATCAGCCCGGTTCCCATGTGGTTCTGTGCTGTAAGGACGGTGAGG